>CAMRVD010000006.1 GCA_947054085.1 uncultured Clostridia bacterium
AATTAACGTTAAAAATTGCTAGTCAAAGCATTATTAAATAATATATAATTAATATATTAAGTATTTATATTAGGTGAATTATGAAAATTATTTTAGATGCCTTTGGTGGTGATCATGCTCCAGAAGAAATTGTAAAGGGTGCAATTACTAGCGTTAATTTACTAGACGATGTGGAAATTATTTTAACCGGCAGCACGGATAAAATTAAAAAAGTGCTTACAGATTATGGTTATTCTGGTAGCAAAATATCAGTGGTAGAAGCATCAGAAGTTATTAGTAACGACGAAGCTCCAACAACAGCAATTAGGCAAAAGAAAAATAGTAGTTTGGTTGTTGGTCTTAATCTGCTAAAAGAAAATGACGACATTGTTGGGCTTATTAGTGCGGGAAGTACCGGGGCTGTGCTTACTGGAGCAACGCTCTTGGTTGGTAGAATTAAGGGTGTAAACAGACCAGCATTAGCTCCATGTTTACCAAACCTTAAAGGTGGCGAAACACTGCTTATAGATAGCGGAGCTAATGTAGATTGCAAACCAGAGTATTTGGCTCAGTTTGCACTTATGGGCAGCGAGTATATGAAAGCAATGTATGGTGTGGATAATCCGCGTGTTGGTCTTGTAAGTGTTGGAACAGAGGACCATAAGGGCAATAACCTAACTCACGAAGCTTTTGAGTTATTAAAAAGTATGAATAATATCAACTTTGTGGGCAATATGGAAGCCCGCGATGCACTTAGTGGAAACTACGATGTACTAGTTTGCGACGGCTTTGTTGGTAATACGCTTTTAAAATCTACCGAGGGTGCAGTTCAGGCTGTAAATACACTTTTAAAACAAGAGATTTTAAAACTTGGGTTAAAAGGAAAGCTTGGCTACTTAATGCTAAAAAAAGCATTTAAAGGCTTAAAAAATCGCATGAACTATACATCTAAAGGCGGAGCTGCATTTTTAGGGGTTAAAAAACTTGTTGTAAAATCCCATGGTTCTAGCAAGGCGGAAACAATTTATAGTTGTGTACGTCAAGTAGTAGCACTTACTAACGCCAACATGGTAAAAAATCTAGAATCTGGCATAACAAGCCTTGCACAAAATGAGGGCTAAAAACATGCAATTTAGTAAAATAGAAGATATTTTGGGCTACACATTTAAGGATAAAAAATTATTACAAACTGCTTTTACACATTCTAGTTATGCTAATGAACACAATACTAAAAATAACGAGCGGCTAGAGTTTTTGGGTGATGCGATATTAGAGTTTGTAATAACCGACAAGTTATTTAAGCTATTTGATTTATCCGAGGGCGAGCTTACAAAATATAGGGCAAGCTTGGTATCGGAGCCGACGTTATCGTTTATTATAGAGCAGTTAAAATTAGACGCATTTATTTTAAAAGGCAAGGGCGAAAGTCACAACGTGGTAGATAGCAAAAGCATTAAGTGCGATTTATTTGAAGCCATTGTTGGGGCAATGTACCTAGACGGTGGTATAACCAAAGCTAAAACATTTATAGTAAGCGTACTTGGAGAGCAAATAGAAAAACTCAAGTCTGAGGGGCTAACCGAAGACCCAAAATCGCGTTTACAAGAAAGGCTAAAAAATCAAAAAATTGTATATTCTACAACCAAGCATGGCGAAAGCCATAACCCTCACTTTAAGTGCTCGGTAATAATTAATGGCGTAATTACTGGCTATGGCGAGGGTACAAACAAAAAATCTGCCGAAAAACAAGCGGCAAAAAATACATTAAGCAAATTAAAAAAGGTTTAGTACATATGAAATTTAAAAAGATGGAAATATGCGGCTTTAAGTCGTTTGCAGACAAACTAGAAGTTAGTTTTGATAGCGGCGTTACTGCTATTGTTGGGCCTAATGGCTGTGGAAAAAGTAATGTTGCCGATGGAATACGATTTGTTATGGGCGAAACTAGCGCTAAAAGTATGCGTGGTAGCAGCATGCAGGATGTTATCTTTAACGGAACGCAAACAAGAAAACCGCTAAGTTACTGCGAAGTTGCTTTGCATTTTGACAATACCGAAAGAATTTTTCCGCTAGAGTACAACGACGTTGTGTTATCTCGTAAACTATACAAAAGCGGCGAAAGCGAGTACGCTATAAACAAAAATCCCGTTCGCCGTAAAGATATTGTAGATGCACTACGCGATAGTGGGCTAGGTAGGGACAGTTATTGCGTTATTGGGCAAGGTAAAATTGACAGTTTGCTTTCGGTTAAGCCGGAGGACAGGCGTTCTATTTTTGAGGAAGCAGCGGGCATAGCTAAGTTTAAAAGCCGCAAACAAGAGGCGACTAATAAGCTTGAGAGAACACGAGACAACTTAACTCGCCTTAACGATATTATTTACGAGTTAGAAAACCAAATCGGGCCACTAACTAAGCAGTCCGAAAACGCCAAAAAGTTTTTGGAATATCGCGAAAGACTTAAAAATTTAGAGCTTAATATTTATGTGTATCAGTATGATCATGCAAACAGCAGTAAGGCAGAAATTCGCGATAGACTTGCGGGCATCGACCAAGAGCTTAGCGTAAAGCAAGCCGATTTTGATGCTGCAGTTAATGCATTTAATAGTAGCGTAGACAATATTAGGGAACTAGATACCACTATCGAAAATTTGCGTGAGGATTTGTTAAATTTAACGGTAGAATTAGAAAAACAAAACGGTGAAGCAAAACTTATTACCGAAAGAATAAGTTCCTTAGAAGAGCAAAACGCAAAACTGGATAGTTCTATTAAACAAGACGAGATTTTAAAAGCGTCTATTAAAGATGCGATCAGTCAAAAATCTAACGAGCTAGAAACCAGCAAAACCATGCTTCAAGAACTAGAAAGGCAGATAGAAAAGGTAACGCAGGAATATTTAGACATAGTAGACAGACTAAACGCTGGCGAAACCAGTGCCAAAGAAACGGGCGAAGAAATTTATAACGCACTAGAAAGTTTGGGCGATATTAAGTCTAAGGTTAGTAGTTTAAATGCCGAAAAGGCAATGCTTACCGAAAAACAGACAGAGCTAGATAAGCAGCTTTTAGATAACAAAGATTTGTGCGAAGAAGTTAAAGACAAATTTACTACTAAACAAACCGAAATACAAAGCATTTCTAAAAACCTAAACAGCAAAAAAGCCGAGCAAACCGAGCTGATTAGTAAAAGAGATTTTATTGCAGAAAAAATTAACGATATTTCGCTAGAATTAGACGACAGCAAGGTTCAGTATCACACAAAATTGTCTAGAGCTAAAGTCTTAACCGAAATGGCGGAAGATAACGAGGGTTTTGCACTCCCAGTTAAAAGATTACTAGACAGAGCAAAAACAAATAGTAACCTTGCAAGCATGATAGTAGGAGTTGTTGCTAAGCTTATAAAAGTTCCGCAAAATTTGGAAGTAGCTATAGAAATGGCACTTGGTGCAAGTGTTCAAAACATTGTTACCAAAAACGAAGAAGATGCAAAGTATCTTGTAAGTTATTTAAAAGATAACAAGTTTGGTAGAGCAACATTTTTGCCAATTTCTAGCATGAAGGAAAGGTTTTTGCCAGATAGAGTTAGTGACAAACTTAGCTCTAAGGGGGTTCTTGGCATTGCAAGCGAGCTTATATCTTACGATAAAAAATTAGAGCCGGTATTTAAAAGTTTACTTGGTGCAACGGTTGTTGTAGACAACTTAGATAATGCTGTTGGCTTTAGTAGAGCTACTGGTTATAGTGCAAAAATTGTAACACTTGCCGGCGATGTAATTAGCCCACAAGGAAGTATTTCGGGTGGTAGCCGAAAGGAAGACACCACTAATATTATCGGACGCGAACGCGAAATTGCCGACCTTAAAAAAGAACTAACCTTGCTTTCTGCCGAGATTGACGAAAACACCAAAAAGTTAGACGAATATAAATCTAAAAGCGGGGAGCTTAACGACACACTGCTAAGCTTAAATACCGATATTCATAATTTAGAGGTAGAGCTTGTTAGGGCTAAAGACGAGTCAGATAAACTAAGCGACCAACAAAGCGAGCTAGAGCATGCAATTAGGCAAACCGACTACGCAAAAGATGCACTTTTAGATAGACTAATGGCGGTTACCGAAGCCTTAGAAATTGCGAGTGCCAAAGAGGGCGAAACGATAGCTCAAAAAACCGAAGCTAGCGAAAACAAAAGGCGTGCAGACAGCAAGTTTGATATGCTTAAAAAACAGCGTGAGGATTTGTACGATAATTTAACCGAGCTTAAAATTAAACAAACTGCAAAACAAAGTGCAATAACTAGCCTAGATGCGGAGATAGACAAACTTAACAGCGACCTAGCCGTCAGCGATTACAGATACCGCGAAAATAGGCTTACTTATCAAAAGAACGCAACCAGCATTACAGAACTTAAAGGGATTTTAGAGGGCGTTACAGGAGACAAAGAGTATCAAGAAAGTCTAAACAAAATTGCCGCAATCCGCGATAAACTTGCAGGTCTAGACGATTACAAAAAGGCTCAGCAAAACCAAATGAACAAAGCAGACGAAGATAAAATGACTTTATCTTCCGAAATTCAGCGTATAACTGAAAAACGCAGCCGCGAAGAAATGAGGCTGGCTCAGATAGACAGCGACGTAGAAACCCTTCAAGAACGCGTTTGGGAAGAATATAACATGACATACGCCGACGCACTTACTTACAAGTGGGAAAACTTTGAAATTAAGGAAAGCCTAGCAGAAAGTGCTAAGGTTAAGCGTCAAATTCAGTCGCTCGGATACGTTAATGTGAACGCTATAGAAGAGCTAAATAGTGTTTCGGAAAGATATAACGATTTAACTGGTCAACGCGACGACTTAACAAAAGCTGAAGCCGATTTACTAAAGATTATCAAAGAACTAACCACTCAAATGGAAGAAAAATTTAAAACTCAATTTGAACAAATAAACATAAACTTCCAAAAGGTATTTAAAGAACTATTTGGTGGTGGAAGAGCCGAACTGAAACTAGAAGACCCAGATAACATTCTAGAGTGCGGAATAGAAATTATTGCAGAGCCGCCGGGGAAAAAACTAAGCAGTATTAGTCTGCTTAGTGGTGGCGAAAAGGCACTAACTGCCGTTGCAATTTTGTTTGCTATACTTAAGCTAAGGCCTATGCCATTCTGCGTACTAGACGAAATAGAGGCTGCCTTTGACGATGCTAACGTAGACCGTTTTGCAAGATATTTAAAGAACTTTAGCCGTGATACACAATTTATTGTTATTACTCACCGTAAGCCAACCATGGAACTTGCCGATTGCTTGTATGGCGTTACTATGGAAGAAAAGGGTGTTTCTAAAATGGTTAGCGTTAAATTGAGCGAGGCCGTTAAAATCGACAACGCGGTTTAACGGCAACAATTTGCGCTATGCTGCAGATGTTTGCTTTTGCTAACTAGTCATTTACGCATAAGTAAACTCCTAGCTATCAAAAACGTCACATCTTTGCCTAGCATCAAATTCTTGCCGTTAAACTAGTGGCAATTATTTAATGTTTTAGCAAATTTGTATAAAAGATAATTAAATATGGTAAATGCAAGTAAATATATATTTTAAGGAGCAATTATGGGATTTTTTACGCGTCTTAAAGAAGGAATGAAAAAGACAAATAAGTCGTTTGGGGAAAAACTAAAATATGTTTTTACTGGTAACGAGATTGACGAGGACTTTTATGACGAGCTAGAATTTGCGTTAGTTAGTAGCGACGTTGGTGCTTCAACGGCAGAAGAAATACTAGATAGTTTAAAGCAAAAAGTAAAAGAAACCAAAACAAAAACAACCGACGCTTGTAAAAAGTTATTAAAACAAAGTTTGGTAGAAATTTTGGAGCAAGCAGAAGTTACCGAGTTTTGTTATCCTTGTGTTATTTTAGTTGCGGGCGTTAATGGCGTTGGTAAAACCACTACCATTGGTAAACTTGCCGGTAAGTTCGACAAAATGGGCAAAAAAGTAGTGCTTGCAGCAGCGGATACCTTTAGGGCAGCCGCAAGCGAGCAGCTAACCGAATGGGCAAATCGTGCTAAGGTTAAAATAGTATCTAGTAGCGAAGGTGCAGACCCTGCAAGCGTGGTTTTTGATGCAATTACTAGTGCAAAGGCTCGTGGTGCTGATGTTTTAATAATAGATACTGCGGGCAGGCTTCATAACAAAGTAAACCTTATGGAAGAGCTAAAAAAAATTAACAGAATCGTTGAAAAAAATTATCCTGAAGCACAGTATCATAAACTTATTGTAGTAGATAGTACCACGGGTCAAAACGCACTTAGCCAAGTAGAGCTATTTAACAAGGCGATAAATATTACAGACCTTGCTATAACTAAACTAGACGGAACAAGCAAGGGTGGATTTTTATTTAGCCTAGTTAATACCTACGGCTTGCCAGTACGCTATGTTGGTGTTGGCGAAACGGCGGACGACCTACTAGAGTTTAATGCCACCGAGTTTGTGGATAGTATTATAGAATAAAAGTGCCAAAATTTGGTGCTTTTTTTATATGTAAATTAAAATTATTGTTGACAATACGTGGTATTAATGATATATTTATTGCTGTAAAGTAAAAAGGCTTTACATATGGTTATGGTAAATTTAGAAAAAAAACTTAATATGTGCATGCTTGCAGATTTTTATGGCAATCTTTTAACAAATAAACAAAAAACCATATTTTCGTGTTATTGGGAACAAGATTTATCATTATTTGAAATAGCGGTAGAACTAGGCATTTCGCGTCAAGCTGTAAGAGATAGTTTGGTAAAAGCTGAGGGTATGCTAGCTGATGCCGAATCTAAGTGCGGATTTATTGCAAAATTTAACCAAACTAAAGCCGATTTACAAAAAGTAATAGAAAAATTAAACTTAAATAACCAAACCGAAAAACAAATTGCAGAAGAACTAAAAAGCATAATAAAAAAATTATAAAGGGGAATATTTTGGCGTATTCAAGTACTTTAGGGGAAAAGTTAAACCATATTTTTAGTAAGCTGACAAAGCGTGGCAAACTTACCGAGCTAGAAATAAAGCAGGCAATGCGAGAGGTTCGTGTTGCACTGCTAGAAGCCGATGTAAACTACGCTGTAGCTAAGGACTTTATTAATAAAGTTAGCGAAAAAGCTGTTGGTGAAAGGGTGCTAGAAAGTTTGTCTCCCGGTCAGCAAGTTATAAAGATTGTAAACGAGGAATTAGTTGCCCTTATGGGTAGCGAAAACGCTAAACTAAGTGTAGCAAGTAATCCTCCTACAATAATTTTAATGTGTGGCTTGCAAGGTGCTGGTAAAACTACAATTAGTGGAAAACTTGCGTTTATGCTTAAAAAGCAGGGCAAAAAGCCGTTACTTGTTGCTTGTGATATATACCGACCAGCAGCTATAGACCAATTAAAAGTTGGGGCAAAAAATGCTGGGGTAGACTTTTTTGAAAAAGGAAAGACCAATCCTGTAAAAATAGCGACCGAAGCGGTAAGTCATGCCAAAAAAATGGGGTTAGATACTGTTATTATAGATACCGCGGGTAGGCTGCAAATTTCTACCGAGCTTATGGAAGAACTTGCCGATATTAAAAAGGCAGTTAATCCTACCGAAATACTTTTAACTGTAGATAGCATGACGGGTCAAGAGGCTGTAAATGTTGCAACCGAGTTTAATAATAAGCTAGATATTACCGGTGTTGTTTTAACCAAACTAGATGGTGATACCCGTGGCGGTGCAGCGTTAAGCATAAAAGCCGTCACTGGCAAACCTATTAAGTTTTGCGGAACGGGCGAAAAAATAGGAGATATAGAACCGTTTTACCCAGACCGTATGGCAAGCCGAATACTTGGCATGGGGGATGTACTAACGCTAATAGAAAAAGCTCAGGAAGCAGTCGATCAAAAGGAAATGCAAAAGCTAGAAGAGCGTTTACGCAAAAACACCTTCACCTTAGACGACTTTTTAATGCAGTTTGAGCAGATTTCTAAAATGGGCAGCATTGGCGATATTCTTAGCATGGTGCCGGGAATGGCAGGCAAATTTAATGCGGCAGACATAGACGAACACAAGATTGTTAAATTTAAAGCAATAATACAGTCTATGACCAAAGAAGAGCGTTTAAACCCAGACATAATTAAGGGCAGTCGCCGTAAACGTATTGCTGCTGGCAGCGGAAGCACTATACAAGAAGTTAATAGCTTACTTAAGCAGTACGAACAAACAAAACTACTTATGAAAAATGCAAATAACGGTAAGCTTGCCAAAATGTTTGGCAGAAGATTTTAGAAAATTAGTAGCATATTATATTTGCACTAATTAAATAAATATTAATTAATGCAAATATTATGCAACAAAACTTTGCAAATTTAATAGGATAGCAAACATAAACTTTTGATTGAAATTTTAAATTTGCGGGCGTTAAACGCTTTTACTTACATATTTCGGCTTGTGCCGTGTATGATATATAAAAATTATGGAGGAAGAAGATATGTTAAAAATAAGACTAACTCGTCTTGGCGACAAAAAATCACCTTTTTATCGCGTTGTAGTTGCAGATTCTAGAAAGTCTAGAGATGGGGAATATGTTGATTTACTTGGCACATTTAACCCTTTAACAACCCCAGAAGAAGTTAAAATCGACACAGAAAAAGCAGCTAAATGGATTGCAAATGGTGCACAGCCAACCGATACCGTTAAAGCTCTTTTAAAAAAGAGTGGATTAGATTTAAGCAAAAAATCTAAATAAGTTCAGCTAAGGAGTATATAAATGTTAGAATTAGTTGAATTTATAGTAACAAGCCTTGTAAATAACAAGGACAGTGTGCAATTAAAGTTGGACGAAACCGAAAGAGAAATTAGTATTTTAGTTACGGTTGCAGAAGACGATCTTGGCAGAGTTGTAGGCAAAGGCGGCAAGGTTGCTAATGCTATACGAACAGTTGCAAGAACTTGTGGCAAAAAACTAAATAAGCATGTAAACATTAAGTTTACAGATAACTAAATAATCTTGATTGTAAGTATTTTATTTACAATATTTGTTCAGTTTTAAACAATCATTAAAGCAAGAAGTAAATGTCTTGCTTTTTTTTTGCCAAAATTGTATAATCGTTGTATGGAAAAAATAGAAATTGGTAAAATTGTAAAACCTCAAGGCATAAAGGGCGATGTTAAAGTGCTTTTGTTTGCTGACGACGATTTTAATTTGACAGTTCACCACGAGGTTTATGTAGAAGATAATTTGGCAAAAATCCAAAAGGTTTATTCGTTATCGGACGGCTGTTTAGGTGTTAAGTTTGATATAATAAATACCCGAACAAATGCGGAAACCTTTAGGGGAAAGACAATATATATAAACAAAAGTGCCATAAACTTAAAAAATGGCAGATATTTTATGACCGATTTAATAGGTAAAAAAGCAGTTTTGACCGACGGCACAAACCTAGGTAAGATTGTTGATATTCAAAATTTTGGCAGTGCAGATGTGTTGTACATTAAGGGTGTAAAACAAATTTTGTGCAGTCATATAGACGGATTAATTGTAAATGCATCTAAAGATAATGTGGTTTTAGATAGTGAAATATTTAGTAGGGGTGCGGTTTATGAGAATTGATATACTTACGTTATTCCCCGAAATGTTTGCACCACTTAAAACCAGCTTAATTGGCAAAGCAGTTCAAAATAACGCGTTGCAAATAAACATTATAGATATACGTGATTACACAAAAGACAAGCACAAAAAGTGCGATGATTATCCGTTTGGCGGTGGCGTAGGTATGCTTATGACTCCACAGCCTATATACGATGCAATAACTAGCATAGAGGGCTATAAAGATGCCTACAAAGTATATTTAAGCCCAAGGGGTAAAACCCTTACTCAAAGTTATGTAAAGCAGCTTAGCAAAAATGAGCATTTAATTTTGCTTTGTGGGCATTATGAGGGTATAGATCAACGCATAATAGATATGCTTATAGACGAGGAACTTAGTATTGGTGACTATGTACTTACTGGCGGCGAGCTTCCTGCTATGGTTGTAGTAGACTCCGTAAGTAGATACATTCCCGGTGTTCTTGGAAGTAGCGAAAGCGTAGAGGACGAAAGTTTTAGTAGTGGTATGCTCGAGTATCCTCAATATACTAGGCCGCAAAATTTTATGGGTTACGAAGTACCCGAAGTTTTAGTATCAGGTAATCACCAAAAAGTAGACGAGTGGCGAAAAGAGCAGTCTAAAGCAATTACTTTAAAAAATCGTCCAGACTTACTTAAAAACAATAAGACTTAGCTTTTTGCTAGGTTTTATGGGGTATTATGTCAGACATAATATAAAAAATTTTACTTTTTTGTAGTAGATCTTTATGGTATCTTATAAATAATAAATATTTCCATATTTTTAAAAATAGGGATCATTACTAATATATTAACTGCAAAATTTTTGACTTTATACAAATAATTTAGGAGTGCATTATGATTATAAACTGGTTTCCGGGTCACATGAAAAAAACCTTAGAAGGAATGCAAAAAAACGCCAAACTTTGTGATGCTATTATTTATGTATTAGATGCTCGCGTGCCAATAAGTAGTTTTAATCCAAAAATCGATAGTATTGTAGGTAACAAACCAGTATTATATGTTTTAAATAAAGCTGACCTTGCGGACGATGCTAAAACATCAAAATATCTAAATTTGCTAAAATCCGAGGGTAAAACGGTTATTAGCCTGGTAAGTAGCGGTGCAAGTGCTAAAAATAAACTACTTGCTGGTTTAAGTGAGTTACTTGCTGGTAAAATAGAAAAAAATAAAGCTAAACAAATAAATGCGATATATAAAATTATGGTTATAGGTGTTCCAAATACTGGTAAGTCTAGTATAATTAATGCAATGGCTAGCAAAAGCAAAACTATAACGGGCAATAAAGCGGGAGTAACTAAAAGTGTGCAATGGGTAAAGATTGCAGAAAACTTTGCACTTTTGGATACTCCGGGTACTTTGTGGCCAAAGCTAGAAGACCAAGAAGTTGCATTAAAACTTGCATTTGTAGGCTCTATTAAAGACGACGTACTAGATATAAGCGAGCTTGGGCTAGAGCTAATTAAATTTTTGATAGATCGCGATGCAGATAAAGTAAGATTACGATTTGGCGATTGGGATAAAGATGGGGAGATTATAGAAATTTACGATGGTTTTTGCCGTAAACGCGGATACATTTTGCGTGGTGGCGAAATAGACTATTTGCGTGCTGGTCGTGGCTTTTTAGACGACTTTAGAAGCGGCAGAATAGGCAAAATTACTTTAGATTAAGAGGACTTAAGCTTTTTAACTTTGTTGCAAATACAAAATTAGTTCAAAAATGCAAAAGTTAGATTTACAACATAAAACATACAAAAATTAATCAAATATAAAATAACATTATGAAAAAACAATACGTTCCAAAATTAGAATACGAAACAGAGCTAACCGAGCAAGGCTATAAGCTTATTGCAGGTATAGACGAAGCTGGCAGAGGGCCTCTTGCTGGGCCTGTTTGTGCAGCGTGCGTTATTATGCCGCTAGATAATATAATCGAAGGCATAGATGATAGTAAAAAAATATCTGAAGCTAAAAGAGAACAGTTGTATCAAAAAATTAAGGGAGTAGCAATAAGTTATAGTGTTCAGTTTGTAGACCAAAAGGTTATAGATAATATTAATATTTTAGAGGCAACTAAACAATGTATGAAAAATGCAGTAGAAAATATGAGTATTACGCCAGACATAATACTGGTAGATGCCGTAAAAAATCTAGATGTTAAGCCTAAAACAGTGCCAATTATTCATGGGGACGCACTAAGTTATAACATAGCGGCAGCAAGTATTTTAGCAAAGGTTACTAGGGATAATTTTATGAAGGAGCTTAGCAAAAAATACCCTAATTACGGGCTAGAAAGACATAAGGGTTATGGCACTAAAGATCATATTGAAGCCATTAAGAAATATGGTGTAACGGAAATTCATAGAAAAAGTTTTTTGGGGTTTTTAAATAAGGATGTTTAACTATAATACTTGGAAAAACGGAGAACAACTTGCCCAAAAATATTTAAAGCAAAACGGCTACAAAATTTTAGAAACCAATAGTAAACTTGCGGGTGCCGAAGTAGACATTGTATGCAAAATGTCTGTTAAAAAACAATTAAAACAGCTAAAAGCAGACTACAAACAAGGTAAATTACTAAAATCTGCTTATAAACCGGCTAAAAATAATTTGCAAGAGGTTTATGTGTTTGTAGAAGTTAAAGCCCGAAGTTCCGACAAATTTGGCTTACCGCAAGAAGCTGTTACCCCTTTTAAACAAAACCAAATAAAAAAGTACGCTAAGTGTTACTTAAAAAAGCATAAATTAAATGTACCTATTAGGTTTGATGTAATTGGTGTGCTTAATTCAGAAATTGACCATATAGTAGATGCCTTTTAAGATTACATTTTAGCTAAGATTATATTGATATTTCTTAAACATTTAAATGTAGAAATAATCCCAATTATGCAGAGTTATTAAGCTAGACAATAGGTGGGACAAGTCTTATAATATTAAAAAAGTATTATAAAAGATAAAAATATACTTGATTAACTTAAAATTGTATGGTAATATATTAGGCGTGTAAAGAGTGGTCCGCTGGCTTTAAATTTTAGATATAGTTTAAGAACGCTCCACATACCAAATTTTTTAAGGAGGATTGTTAAATGGCAAACATTATCGATCAAATAGAAAAAGAAAGTATGCGCACTGATTTACCTAAGTTTGAAATAGGTGATACCGTTAAGGTATGGGTAAAAGTAGTAGAAGGAACTAGAGAAAGACTTCAGGGCTACGAAGGTGTAGTTATTGCAAAACGCAATGGTGGCCTACGCGAAACTTTTACAGTAAGAAGAGTATCTTATGGTATTGGGGTAGAAAGAATATTCCCTATGCACTCACCTAAGATTGACCACATAGACATTGTTCGTCGTGGTGATGTTAGAAGAGCTAAACTTTATTATCTTAGAGAACGCAGTGGCAAAAGTGCCAAAATTAAAAGTAAAGTTTAATAAAGAAGTACTTTCTGGCAAGGCTTTAGCCTTGCTTTTTTTATAAATTTTTGCTTAAATTTTGACTTGCAAAAAATATTTATGCAAATACAATAAACGTTTATAAACATTATAATTTATCTTTTTACTACTAAAAAATTAATATTTAAAAATAATTTTGAATATTTTTGAATAATTGCTTAATTTTATTTTTAATTATTAAAGTTTTATGTTATACTTTAAATAAGTTTAATATAACTTAAATTTATTTATACAAAATGTCGAAATTTACTCTAAAGAAAAAACTTTTAACAATTTTTGCCTTATTATGCTAATGCTAAAAATTGCGCTAAAGATTATGGTAATATATCCATTATGTTAGTCTGTTATAAAATGGATAGCAAATTTAAAGTTTAGTTAATCTAAACCAGTAATATTTAGGAGTAATTATGAGTACAACACTTAAACAACTTGCAAAACGTGCAAGGAGCCGATTAATAACTGCTGGCGAATGTAGCAAGCCAGACGAAAAAACTGCTTACTTAACTGCAACAACATCTTATATGGTTGTAGCTAGCAAACGTAATATCGAAGATGATCCAATTTACTACAAAGTAAAAAAAGTTTTAGAAAAAGGTTACAACGATATTATTTTAAATCCGATTTCACAAATTATGGACAATAAATATTATGCAACATTGTCTGCAAACGAAAAAGAAAGATACATTTTAAAACTATCAAAAAAGTATAATACAATTAAAGATTATATTTTATCAAATAATCTTTTAAACGTAACCGAAGACCAAGCGGAAAACTAAATTTTTTATAATTTTTTGTTTTGAAAGTGATTTATTTTATGATATACTTAACCTTGTAATAATTAGCAATATTTGTAATTAATTTTTTGTTTAATGTTATGTTAATTACAAAACATAAATTGTACTACAAGGATTAATATGGCTTCTATTTTAGATAACTTAAACCAAGAGCAGCGATTGCCCGCAAGTATTACAGAAGGTGCAGTTTTGGTAACTGCGGGAGCTGGTAGCGGAAAAACTCGAATGCTTACGCATAGAATTGCATATTTAATAGACGAGATAGGGGTAAACGCCTATAATATTTTGGCTATCACATTTACAAATAAAGCTGCCAGCGAGATGAAATTAAGAATAGAACGTATGGTAGATTCTGCTAGTGATGCGTGGATATGTACATTCCATGCAATGTGCAGTAGGATGCTTAGAATGCACGCCGAAGAAATAGGATACGATCACAATTTTACTATTTACGGAGATGTTGAAAAGGAACGCGTAATAAAACGAGTTTTAGAGCTTAATAATGCCGAAGCTAAATCAGATATTGTTGCCACCGTTGGATGGCATATTTCTAATGCAAAAAATCATTTGCTAGAGCCTAGCGAATACGAAGAACAATTAGAAAGATCTTTTAAAAGAAATTTAATTATCGATTGCTACAGTGCGTACGAAAGAGAACTAAAAAAATGTAACGCACTGGATTTTGACGACCTTTTAAGTAAAACATATAAACTTTTTATAGAAAAACCAGAAATTTTAGAAAAATATCAAAACAGATTTAAATATATTTTGGTAGATGAATTTCAGGATACAAACTATGCTCAATATAAACTTGTAAGGTTGCTTTCTAGCAAATATAACAATATATTTGTTGTTGGCGACGAAGATCAATGCATATATAGTTGGCGAGGGGCAGAAAGTGGTAATGTGCTTGCGTTTACTAGAGATTTTAAACCTGTACAAATTTTTAAATTGGAGCAAAATTATAGGTCTACAAAAAATATCTTACAAAAGGCTAACCACCTTATTAAGCGTAATAATAGCAGACTAGACAAAAATTTATGGACAGAAAACCCAGATGGTGCTAAGGTAGAAGAATTTTCTTCTTATAACGAAAGCGAAGAGGCAAGGTATGTTGCAGATGTTATAAACAACCTTGTTACCTTTAGTGGGTATAAGTATAGTGATTTTGCAGTGCTTATGCGAGTAAACTCGCTAAGCCGCTCGGTAGAAGAAAATCTGCTAATGTATAACATACCATATAAGGTATATGGCGGTCACAAATTTTTTGAAAGAAAAGAAATTAAAGACACTATTAGTTATTTAAGGTTGCTTTCTAACTCCAAAGACGACGAAGCCGCTGTAAGGATGCTTGGATTTCCTAAAAAAGGTATCGGTGATGTTACAATAAATAATATTTTAGAACTTGCAGAAATTAATGGTTGCAGTATTATGGATATTGTAATGGAACCAAGTCGAACTGAAGGAGTTTTGCAAAAAAAATTACAGCCAGTACGCGAACTTTTTATAGATCTTTTAGACAAAAAAGAAAAGATGCCGTTATACGATCTTACCGAATACATGATTAACAGGGTTGGCATAAAAGAGGCTATTGGTAAAAAGACCGAAGAAGACGAAAATCGGCTACTAAATGTAGATGACTTTTTGCTCAGTGTTAAAGAATATACCGATAATAATACAACCGCAGACTTAGAAGAATTTTTGCAAGGCATAACATTAATGCGTGATATCGATAGCATGAATAACGAGGACGATTATGCCAGTGTTATAACTGTCCATGCTGCAAAGGGGCTAGAGTTTAAAGTAGTGTTTATTATTGGTTTAAACGATGGCTTATTTCCACTTTCTAGAGCTATAAATAGTAATAATCCAAACGATTTGGAAGAAGAACGAAGGCTTATGTATGTAGCTATAACTCGTGCTAAAGAAAGGTTATACTTAACGCGTAGCAGGACGCGATTTAGTTTTGAAAAAAAGTGTATAGAATATACTATTCCTTCTAGGTTTTTAAACGAAATTTCGGACGAACCAACAAAAATTTCTATGCAAGATTTAAATGTGGTAAATTACGGCGAAAAACAAAAAATTGATTTTAACTTAGCTAGTAAAATTAATGTAGTTAACGTATCGGGCAAAAATAAACCTGAAACTTTTGATGCACCTACATTTTTAAGCGAATCAAACAAACCAAAGATTAATTATTCTGCTTACAGACGGGGTACTAGGGTTCGTCATCCGCATTTTGGCGAAGGAACTGTTACTATAGAAGTAACGGATTTTGCAGGTGGATTTGTTACCGTAGATTTTGACAGTGTTGGTTCTAAAACATTATCTTTAAAATACGCAAAGTTGGAAATAATTTAGTTGTCTGGAGATTTTTATGGATAAACTTAAAAAACATATGCAAGAGTTATGCGATAAAATTAACCAAGCTAGTTTGTCATACTATGTTTATGATAATCCAATTATAAGTGATAAACAGTGGGATGCGTTATACAGCGAATTACTAGATTTAGAGGAAAAAACAGGAATAGTTTTAGATAATAGTCCCTCGCAAAAAGTTGGAGGAGATGCATTAGATAAATTTACTAAAGTAAAACATATTTCGCGTCTTTATAGTTTAGATAAAGCACAATCTGTACAAGAAATAGAGGACTGGATTACTCGTAACAATAATATTTTAAATTTTGATCCTGTTTTTACTATTGAGTATAAGTTTGACGGGCTTCCTATTGCAGTTTTTTATAAAGACGGTAAGCTTGTGCAAGCTCTTACTAGAGGGAATGGCGAAGTTGGCGAAGATGTAACAACTCAAGCTAAAACCATAAGAACTTTACCATTAACTATAGGCATAAAAAATCCTATTGTAGTGCAGGGCGAAGTTATTATGAAACTTAGCGAGCTTGATAAATTTAACAAAAATAACCCAGAAGAACCACTAAAAAACGCTAGAAACGCTGCTGCCGGAGCACTCCGTAATTTAGATCCCAAAGTTACAGCTAGCCGTAATTTGGATTTTTTTGCATATAATGTTAATTACTCCGAGGGGGTATTATTTGCTACTCAAAAAGATATTCACGATTTTTTAGTTAAAGAAAATTTTTTAGTAGAAAAATTTTATAATATTGTAACAAATATTAAACAAATAGATGACATAATAAAAGATCAAGATAAGTTAAGGCATAGTTTAGATTTTTTAATAGATGGGCTTGTAATAAAAGTAAATGATAAAAAAGTACAAGAAGAACTGGGCAATACTGCAAAATTTCCTAGAAGTATGCTTGCTTATAAATTTGATGCAGAAGAAACTAGTACAAAGTTATTGGACATCACTTGGCAAGTTGGTAGAACAGGCAAGCTTACACCAGTGGCCGAACTAGAACCAACCGAGCTTTGCGGGGTTACGGTAAAACGAGCTACACTTAATAATTATAACGATATACTTCGTAAACAAGTTAAAATTGGTGATAATGTTTTTATTAGGCGTAGTAACGAAGTTATACCCGAAATATTAGCTGTTGCACAAAGCTTTAAAGATAGTATAACTATAAAAAAGCCAGAACTTTGCCCAGTTTGTAGAACAGCACTTACCGAAACTTTAGCCAATTTATATTGTCCTAATCATATGGGATGCAGTAAACAGATAATAGCAAGACTAACACATTTTGCAAGTCGTAACACTATGAATATAGAGGGTTTAAGCGTTAAAACAATCGAACTATTGCATAATAAATTTAATTTAGTCACCTTTGCAGACCTTTATAAACTTACCAAGGAACAACTACTTACTCTAGACGGTTTTAAAGACAAAAAGGCACAAAATATTATAGATAGCCTAGTTAAAAGTAAAAAACCAAGCTTAGCTAGTTTTATTTATGCTCTTGGCATAGACGGAGTTGGTCAAAAGATGGCAAAAACACTTGCTGCACAGTTTAAGACAATAGAAGCTTTAAAATCTGCTACAGTAGATGAACTTGATAGTTTACCCGATATTGCAGAAATTACAGCAACTGATATTTACGAATATTTTAAAGACGAATTTAATTTAAATCAGATAAACGAACTTTTAAATATTGGGGTTATTCCGTATGTGGAAGATATTAGTAGCATAAATAGCGAACTTAGTGGAAAAAAGGTAGTGCTAACCGGTGCTTTGTTAGATTTTAGTAGAAACGATGCAACTGCTTATTTAGAAAAACTTGGTGCAATTGTATCTAGCAGTGTCTCTAAAAGTACATACCTAGTAATTGTTGGCGAAGATGCAGGTAGCAAACTTACTAAAGCACAGGATCTTAATATAAAAATAATGGACGAAAATGAGTTTAAAAATTTGTTAAAAAAGCATAATTTAATCAAATAATTATAAATTTTTCAACAAAATTATAAGTAAAAACAAAATTTGTTATAAAATACTTGCATTATTATAATTTAACAACTATACTATAATTTAGTTAAGGAGATTTTTATGGCTTGGATAGAACCACCTATAGAAGAAATTATTAAAAAAGCTGGTAATCGTTATGCATTGGTTACCGTAATTAGTAAAAGGGCAAAGGAGCTTGTTATCGAGCGTCCCGAATTTTTTAGAGAAAACCAAAAAGTAAAACCAATAGAGTTTGCAAGCCGTGAGTTTTACAAAAATGTTTACGATATAAACCACAATAATGCAATGTAAAAGCTATTAATTTATTAGACAATACAAATAAAGTTAGTATATACTATATATACTAACTTTTTTTGGAGCAACTATGTACGGTAAAGTTATAATAGATATTGCTAGTAGCCTAGTAGATAAAGTGTTCGACTATAAGCTTATAACAGATATTGCTGTAGGAAGCAGAGTATTAGTTCCTTTTGGTAATCAAACTAAAGAAGGATATTTAGTAGAAAAATCAGATAAAGTATCTTACGATCCGTCTAAAATTAAACAAATCATAAAGCCATTAGAAGATTTTGCCGTAATTACTACAGACCAATTTAAATTGGCCGAGTTTTTAAAAACTAAATATAATATAGGCATGTGCGATAGTATAAGGCTATTTTTGCCTAGCGAAATGCGAACGGGCAGAGTTAAAGATCTTATGTCTGTTGTGGCGTTTATAAAAGATGAAAATAAGGCAAAAGAATATTTATCAGGTTTAAGAAAAAACGCTACAAAATTAGTAGCAGTGTTAAATTATTTGCTAAACGTTGGTAGCGATACAACAGCAAATATTAATAATAAATTTGGCAATGGGGCTTTAAAAAAACTTATAGACGATGGAATTGTAAGTACATTTACAAAGCCAATACTTAGAACTCCTCTAACACAAGTAAATGGTATTAAAAATAATGTAGTACTTACAACTTCACAACAAAATGTAGTGGATTGTATTAGTAATAGTGTTGGAAATTACCTGATACATGGAGTTACAGGAAGTGGTAAAACCGAAGTCTATATGGCACTTATGCAAAGGACAATAGATAGTGGAAAAACTGGCATAATGCTTGTACCCGAAATTTCTCTTACACCACAAGTATTAGCAAATTTTCGATCGCGTTTTGGGCAAGAAGTAGCTCTTATGCATAGTGGATTATCTGCCGGCGAAAGATTCGACGAGTGGAAACGTATACTTTTGGGAAAAGCCAAAATCGTGGTTGGGGCTAGGTCTGCAATATTTTCGCCACTAAAAAATTTAGGACTAATAGTTATAGACGAACAACACGATGGTAGTTATACAAGTGATAGTCATCCTAGGTATAACACAATAGAAGTTGCTATAAAACGAGCCGAAATTTGTGGTTGCAGTTTGGTTTTAGGTTCGGCAACACCCGATTTAGAAACTTATCATAACGCAATTACCGGCAAGTTTAAATTATTAGAAATGAAGGACAGGATTAACAAAAAACCATTGCCTCCGCTTACTATTGTAGACATGTGCGAGGAGGTTCGTCATGGTAATACTGGCATTTTTAGTGGGGTGCTTGTATCTGAACTAGACAAAGTCATAAAAAGCGGAAATCAAGCTATGATATTTATAAATCGACGGGGATTTAGTTCTTTTTTAATGTGCAGAGAATGTGGATTTGTTGCTAAGTGTCAAAATTGTGATACAGCACTTGTATACCATAAATACGACAACGCACTAAAATGTCACTTTTGTTCTAGTAGGTATAAGGTCTTTAGCGAGTGTCCAGAATGTGGAAGTAAAAATTTAAAACTTGGCAGTACTGGTACAGAGCAAGTGGTAGAAGAACTTTGTAAAATGTACCCTAATGTTAAAATTCTTAGAATGGATAATGACACAACAAGTCAAAAAAATGGTCACTATAAAATTTTGTCGCAATTTAAAAGTGGCGAAGCACAAATACTAGTTGGAACTCAAATGATTGCAAAAGGTCACGACTTTCCGGCGGTAACGCTTGTTGGAATTATTGATGCAGACCAAAGTTTGTATCAAAGTAGTTACACCGCAGCAGAGCGAACCTTTCAACTTATTACCCAAGTTGCAGGCAGAGCTGGGAGAGCCGATAAGCAAGGGTGTATTATTTTGCAAACCAATGTGCCTCGTCATTATGTGTATAAGCTGGCTAGTGGTTACGACTACCTGTCTTTTTATAAAAAGGAAGCAAACTTAAGAGAAGTTACAAACTTTCCGCCATTTACTAAAATTTTAAGATTACTTTTTACAAGCGAAGTAGAAGAACTTGCAAAAGATGCTACAAAAGTGTATTATGATGAAGTTAAAAAGATGCAACAGTCCGAGGAATATAATGGCGAGTTTATTTATCTTGGGGCTAGCAAGTCGCCAGTAGGAAAAATAAAAAATAAGTTTAGGTATCAAATTTTAATAAGGCTAAGGCTTAATAAAGACCAAGAAATAATATCTAAAATTTATAGTTTGACGGAAGTTAATAAATTAAAAAATGTTAGTGTTTTTGTGGAAATTAATCCGCAAAGTTTAAGTTAAAGGAGTGTATTTTGGAAAGAAAAATTATATTAGAAGGCGATCCGATATTAAGAAAAATTAGTAAGGAAGTTACGGTTTTTGATGCAAGACTTCACGACCTAATTGATGACATGGTAGATACTATGAAAAAGGCAGAAGGGGCAGGGCTTTCGGCGGTACAAGTTGGTGTTTTAAAGCGTGTTTTTGTAACCGATGTTGGCAAAGGTGTAACCGAGTTTGTTAATCCTCAAATTGTAAAGCAAGCAGGCACTAATAAAATTAAGGAAGAAGGCTGTTTATCTGTACCACATAAATTTGGATTTGTAGAGCGTCCCGATACTGTATGGGTTACCTATCAAGATAGATATGGTAAACTTGTTACAGACAAATTAAAAGGCTATGCAGCTAAAGCGTTTTGTCACGAAAATGACCATTTAGACGGAATTTTGTATATTGATAAAGCATCTAAAATAAAACCATGCTAGGAGATTTATATGAAAGTTGTATTTTTAGGAACGCCCGAATTTGCATTAAATTCGTTAAGGAATCTTGTTAATAGCAAGCATCAAGTTATAGCTGTAGTTACTCAACCAGACAAAGAAGCTGGAAGGGGAAAAAAACTTATAGCTCCTGCTGTAAAAGTTTTTGCACAGGAATGTGGTATACCAGTATATCAGTTTAAAAAAATTGGTCGTGATGGCGTAGAGGAACTAAAAAAATTAAAGCCTGATATTATGATAACTGTTGCCTACGGTCAACTTTTAACAAAGGCTGTTTTAGAAATTCCTAAATTTGGGGTAATTAATGTACACGGATCGTTGCTTCCTAAGTATCGTGGTGCGTCTCCGATACAATCTGCTATTATGCGTGGCGAAACAGTAACTGGCATTACCATTATGCAAACCGATATTGGGCTAGATGATGGCGACATTTTAAGTAGCGAAACCCTTGAAATATTACCAACCGAAACCGCAGGGGAACTTGCAATAAGGTTATCTAAACTTGGGGCAGATTTGCTTCTTAAAACTTTAGACGATATACAAAATGGTAATGTTAAGCACACAAAACAAGATAATGGATCAGCTACGTTTACTACAAAAATTAAAAAAAGCGATTGCATTATAAACTGGAATAAATCTGCAAAGCAAATTAATAGCTTAATTCGTGGTGCAAACCCCGACCCAATTGCAAGTACTGCAATTGGCGGCGAAATTATCAAAATTTATAGAGGGGAAGTTGTTGTTCCAAATTTTGATGTTAGGGACTTTCAAAATGGCGAGATATTACCGAGTAGTAGTGCCAAAGCGGGCATTTTTGTAAAATGTGGTAATAATGCACTAAACATTTTAAGTGCACAGCTTCCTAACGGAAAAGTACTTACCGGCAAACAAATTATGTGCGGCAGAAAATTAAAAGTTGGCGATATTTTTGACCAAAATGTAAGAGTTGAAGAATAATGAAAAAAATTTTACAAGACTATAGTTTACAAGAGTTAAAGGTGCATTTTGAAGATCTTAATATAAAAATGCCGAGGCTTAGAGCCGAGCAGGTTTTTAAGTGGGGTCACGAGTATGCTAGGTTTAGTGAGATGTCTAATATTCCTCAGGAATTAAGAACAGAACTTGCCGATGTTTACGACGACGAACCAGTTAAGATAATAAAAGAATTTATAAGTAAAGACGGCACAAAAAAATACTTATTTTCGCTTGCTGACGGCAATATTATAGAAGGCGTACTAATGAAATATAAGTACGGCAATACTATATGCGTGTCCACCCAAGTTGGATGTCGTATGGGATGTCTGTTTTGTGCAACGGGGTTAGACGGCATGGTGCGTAACTTAACTTGTGGCGAAATACTTGGTCAAGTATTAGCTGTCAACCGTGCAAATGGCGGAAGTATTGCTAGTAGAGAGGTTACAAACATTGTACTAATGGGTTGCGGCGAGCCACTAGACAACTTTGACAATGTTGTAAAGTTTGCCAAAATTGTAAGCGATAATAACGGCATAAATATATCTCAGCGTAACATATCGCTGTCTACTTGTGGAATTGCTCCAAAAATAAAGGAACTTGCCGATTTGGAGCTAGGAATAACGCTTACAATAAGTTTACATGCAACTACCGACCAGTTTAGACAAAAAATTATGAAGATAGCTAATGCTTATAGTTTAGCCGAGCTTTTTGATGCTATTTATTATTACTTTAGTAAAACTGGCAGAAGAATAATGTTTGAATATTTACTTTTAGATAAAAATACAACAGAACACGACGCTAGGCGAATAAAATCTTTGTGTAAAGGCTTAAGTTATCATATAAACCTTATACCTATTAATAACACTCCAAATACTAAAATAGCCCCCGAATTAAAACCTGCTAATAAAGCAAAGGCTGCAGAATTTTGGCAAGCTTTAAAGGATAATAATATATCGGCTACAACAAGACGAACTTTGGGCGAAGATATATCTGGAGCTTGTGGGCAGCTTAGACGAAGTAAAGTTGATAATTAAAATTTAATGATTAATAGTTACTATAATATAAATAGAGATTTTGGATTTATTAAATGTGTTGCTAGCTACAAATTTGCTTATGCTACTATTAAATACATAAATTTACTAAAAAGTCTAAGAGCAAATTATTGTTTGACATCACAGTTCTATATATGATTAAATAAAGAATAAAGGAGAATATTATGCCATTATTTACAAGAATTTCGCCATCAATACTGGCAGTGGACTATAATAATAAGGATGTTTTGCTTAAAGCACTTAAGGATATAGAGGCTGGTGGAGCAAACTTTGTACATTTGGATGTTATGGATGGAAAGTTTGTTAAAAACACTACCTTTAACGAAAGTTTGGTAGACTTTGTAAAAAACAATACAACTTTGCTTTTAGATGTTCATTTAATGGTTGAAAAACCCGAGGACGAGGTAGATAAATATATAAAAGCAGGGGCAGATATACTAAGCTTTCATTATGAAGCAACGGACGACCCCGAAAAACTTTTAAAGTATATAAAAAGCAAAAATGTGCTAGCGGGACTTGCAATTAACCCAAAAACACCTGCTTTTAAAATTAAGGAACTATTAAAACGCAATCTGATTGATGTTGTAATTGTTATGGGTGTAGAGCCGGGTGCGGGCGGTCAAGCATTTATTCCGGGCTCTGCGGAAAAAGTAGCCGAAGTTCGCGAACTAGACCGTAGTGTTTATATAGAAATTGATGGTGGTGTAAACTTAAAAAATTCTAAAGTTTTGCGTAAGCTTGGAGCTAACATTTTAGTAAGTGGCTCGGTTATTTTTAGTAGCAAAAATATCCGCAAAACCATTAATGGGTTAAAGGGCTGGGCTTGGACGCATAAAATGAACTCTTTGGTTTAGAAACTTAAATCAACACAATCTTACGCTTTCTGGCTAGCGTTTGCACTGTTCATTTACTAGAAGTAAAATCGCATCGCAAACACTAGCCGAGTACTTAGCTTGCATTAATTTAAGTTTCTAAATCGTGGTATAATTATTTATTTAATATTTAAGTATAAAAGATTGTCTTATTCCTGTGTAATTTATATAAAACTAATTTTTTAAGGTTTGCAGTGGGGTTTTGACATAAATTTATTTATTTGCATACAATACAACAAAAGGGGGAAATATTATGACCATTGTATGCATAAAAGCACCTAAGTTTTTGCGAGGCTTTTTAAAATTGTTTGCAAAAAAGGAAAATCTAAATTAAAAAAGATGCCAGATATGGCATCTTTTTTATGGCTAATTAAAAAAAATTTGTCAAAAGCATAGTTTATAGTGGTTTGTATTTTTAATTTCGATTTATAATTGTACATATCGAACAGTTGTTGTTAAAAAATTCAAGATACCATCCATTTAACAAAGTATATAAATTTAAAATAAAAAAACTTGCTAGTAGAGCAAGTTAAATTATAACAAAAGGGCAAGGATTATCTGTCTTGCTTAGAGCCTTTCATGCACTTGGTGCATACATAGGCTTTTTTTGTTTTGCCATCTATTTCTACGGTTACCTTTTGAACGTTTGGTGCGTAGCTAGTGCGGGTTTTAATTTCTGAATGGCTAACAAGGTTTCCACTCATTTTGCCTTTTCCACAAATACTGCAAACTCTGCTCATTACTTTAGCCCTCCCTTAGGATTTTACTTTTTACTAAAAGATAATATCACAACTAAACAAATAAAGCAAGTATAAACTATAAATTTATCTAAATTTTATTAATTGTGCGCAATAGGGCATAAAATAACTTGCCAAAAGCATAAAAAAGTAGTAATATATGTTTGATTAAATGGGCAAATAAACTCTATTTAATCATAATATAAAGGAAAATTATGTCTGTTAATACAATAAACTCGTATGGAAAAATTTCTGTAACCGATAACTCCATTGCAGATGTAGTAGCACATACTGCACTAGATTGCTATGGCGTTGTCGATTTGGTTTCGCGTAAATTTAAAGACGCCGTAAAAGAAGTTTTTTCTAAATCACGCAGTTCTCGTGGCATTAAGATATTAACAATTGGCGATCGTATACATATAGATTTACAAATAATTTTAAAATATGGCGTATCTATTAATGCGGTGGCAGAATCGGTAAGGCGTTCTGTAAAATATAATGTAGAGCAATTTACTGGTATGATTGTAGATAGTGTTAATATTAATGTTGTTGGCGTAAGGGTGTAGTGTATTAACTTTTGTTTTTATAAAATAAAATTGATGGCACTATTATGCTAGTGCTTTTAGGAGAAATTTTTACTATGGCAAAATCGATAACTGGCGCTCTTTTACGCAAAATGGTTATATCGGGCGCAAATTATTTAGAAGAAAATAAAGATTATGTAGATAGTCTTAATGTGTTTCCTGTACCAGATGGTGATACAGGTACTAATATGAGCCTTACTATGCGTTCTGCTGTTAAAGAATTAAATTT
This sequence comes from uncultured Clostridia bacterium, assembly GCA_947054085.1. Taxonomy (GTDB): domain Bacteria; phylum Bacillota; class Clostridia; order Christensenellales; family UBA1242; genus RGIG4790. The sequence goes on from CAMRVD010000006.1 coordinate 25,724, forward strand.
GTGTACTAATAATAACATGGATACTGTTGCAGACGCTATTAGCAAGGGTGCATTAAGGGGTGCAAGAGGAAATTCGGGAGTTATTTTATCTCAAATATTAAAAGGTTTTTCGTCTAGCCTAGCTACGGCTAAAAATGTTGATACTAAAACTTTTGCTAAAGCATTAAAAGAAGGTGCAGATATTGCATACCGTGCGGTTACCATACCCAAGGAGGGTACTATCCTTACGGTTATAAGGGTAATGGCAGAAGAATCTTTAAAAATTGCTAAAAAAGAAACCGAAATTGAGGAGTTTTTAAAGCAGGTTTTAGAGGTCGGTGAAGAAACTTTAAAAATGACTCCAGAATTATTACCAGTTCTTAAAAAAGCTGGTGTAGTAGATGCTGGTGGTAGAGGGCTACTTGTTATACTAAATGGCTTCTTAAAAGTTATTATGGGCGACGAAAGTCAGGTTATAATGGAGATGGAAAACGATAAAATATCGTCTACTTACGATGTTTTCGAAAGTAATCCTCAAGTAAACTATAATGATTTAGCAGATATCGAATTTGCTTATTGTACCGAATTCTTTGTAATTAATATTAACAAAAAAACAACAGAAGCCGATATAGACAAACTACGTGAAAAACTTATGAGTATAGGCGATAGTGTAATTTGTATAGGCGATCTTAATCTTATTAAAGTGCATGTGCATACTAACGACCCAGGCGTAGCATTATCTAGCGCATTAAAGCTGGGCGAAATTAATGGTGTAAAAATAGAAAACATGCTAGAACAAAACCGAGCACTTAAAGTAGCTAGCCAGCCAGAAGAACTTAAAAACATAGGAATCATGAGTATCTGTGCGGGTGACGGTCTTGCTCAGCTATTTACCGATTGCAATGTAGATTATGTTATAGAGGGTGGTCAAACCATGAACCCTAGTGCAGAAGACATTGCTAAAGCTTGCGATAATGTACTTGCAGAAAATGTGTTTGTGCTACCAAACAACAAAAATATTGTTATGGCGGCACAGCTTGCAAACGATCTTTCTAAACGTAATATCATTGTTATACCAACTTGTAGTGTTCCGCAAGGAATAACAGCTGCAATTTCTATAGATCCAGAGGCTAGCGTAGAAGATAATAAAGCTAATGTTATGGCTATGATAGAAGAGGTTTCTAGTGGTAGCGTAACATATGCAGTTAGGTCTACAAGCATAGACGGCTTTAAACTTAAAGAGGGCGATATTATTGGTCTAGACGAAAAGCATATTGTAGCCAAAGGCGGGGATGTTAACGAAGTTGCAGAAGGCACGGTAGAAAAACTTATGAAAGATACCGCAAGCACCATAACACTATTTTATGGTCAAGATGTGCAAGTTGCAGAGGCCGAACTTTTAACCGAAAAACTTGCTAAAAAGTATCCTAACTTAGAAGTTGATTGCCATTACGGCGGTCAGCCACTATACTATTACCTAATTAGTATAGAATAATTTATTCTTATACGGGGTACGGGTATATTATGTATTCAATAAAAGAGCATGACAATAAAATTGCTCTTTTTTATTATAATTTTTTATTTTTATTTGCACTTTTTAGCACTTTTTTGTAAACTTAATACATACATGAATTTATCAGAACTAAAAGGTGTAGGAAAAACAAGATTGCAACAGCTTAATGATGCTGGAATTTTTTGCATGCAAGAATTATTAAACTATTTCCCTAAAAAATATTACGACTTTACAAAGCAAAGTGGCTTTTTTGAAGATTACATTAGTAGAGTTATTTTTGCTAATTTGCTAGAAGAACCAAAAGTTATTCGATTTAAGGGTTTAAATTATACAAGTTGCAAAATGATTGATAGCTACGGCAATAAGTTTACAGCCATTTGGTATAATCAGCCATACATAAAAGCAACTTTAAATGCAGAAGAAAGTTATTACTTGTATGGTAAAAATAGTCCTAAAAAAAAGAATACATTTGTAGTGCAACTAACCAAGTGCGAAAAAAACCTTAATACACAAATTTTGCCAGTTTATAAAAAAATCGGCTCATTTGGTACAAACAGTATACAAAATTTAATTGTGCAAGCGTTAGATAACTATCAAGAATCCAGTATTTTAAACCAAAATATTATAAATAAATATAACTTAATTACTTTAAAAGAGGCCTATAAAAATATACATTTGCCAGATACTGCAGAGGGGTATAAAATTGGCAAGCATAGGCTAGATATAGAGCGTTTAGTTCCTCTTGCTGTAAAAAACCATAATCAGCAGGTAATATCTGGCGGAAACAGATATTTAAAGTATAAAAATTTAGATAATATTTTGGCAGAGTTTACGTCACTATTAACTTTTAGCCTTACAGCTGACCAAGTAATGGTTATAAATGATATTTTAAAGGATTTGTCTAGCGATTATTCTATGAACCGCCTACTTCAGGGCGAAGTTGGTAGCGGCAAAACCATAGTTTCCTTTTTTGGGTTATTTGCAGCCGCAAAAAATGGGTATCAGTCGGCAATTATTGCTCCAACCGAGATATTAGCTAGCCAGCATTACAATAATTTGATTAAAGCCTTTAGCAGAACTGGGCTAAAAATTTTGCATCTTTCTGGTAGTTTAACGACAGCCGAAAAACGCGAAAAATTGAGGCTTATTAAACTAGGGCTAGCAGATATAGTCGTTGGAACTCATGCGGTTTTGGGCGATAAGGTAGTATTTAAAAACTTGGCATTTTGTGTTATAGACGAACAACACAGATTTGGCGTTAGTCAAAGGGCAAAACTTGCACTAAAAGGAATAAATGTAGATACGCTTGTTATGAGTGCAACGCCAATACCTCGAAGCATGGCACTAGCAATTTATGGTAATTTAAGTTTGTCGGTAATTTCGTCATGTCCATTTGCAAAAGATATTTCTACTAGTATTGTATCTACTGCAAAACAATCAGACATGTGGAAATATGTGCTAAAGCAAATAACTGAGGGCAGTAAGGCATTTGTTGTGTGTGCGAACATTGGTGATGACGACGATGACGAAAGTGCATCTGCAACCAATATGTACAAAAAAATTGTAAACTTATTTGGCAAGCAAAATGTAGGGCTACTGCATGGTAAGCTTTCTAAAGAGGCTCAAAAGCAAGTTATGGACGAGTTTGCTACCGGAAATATTAAGGTGCTTGTAAGCACAACAATTGTGGAAGTTGGGGTAGACATACCCGAGGCAGACATAATTATCCTTGCCAGCCCCGAAAAGTTTGGGCTTGCTACTCTTCATCAGCTGCGTGGTAGAGTTGGGCGAAACGGATCAAAAAGCTATTGTTTTTGCTTAAGTGGCAATTTAAGCCAAAAATCTTTGGAGAGACTTGTGTATTTTCGCGACCATTCTAGCGGATTTGATATTGCCGAGTACGACTATAATACGCGTGGTGCTGGCGATATATATGGAACATCTCAGCATGGTTTGTCACCAGATTTTAGTGTAAACTTTGCTAATTACGATCTCGCTCTAAAAATAGCATCGGACCCATTAATTACAACCGAAGAAAAACAACATATTTTGCAAAAAGCCGAGCAAGATTACTCTAAGCTTTGCAATGATATAGTGCTAAATTAAGTCAATTATGATAATTAAATATAATTTGTAAATGTTAAGGAATATCTTAGCACTCTTTTTTATTTTTAAATTTTTAAATAATAAATTTTTAAAAAACTTAGTAAAAATTGTTGCAATTATATAAAAAGTTTGATATATTATTTGCGTTGACCGGTATGGAAGCTTAGCTCAGCTGGGAGAGCAACCGCCTTACAAGCGGTAGGTCGTAGGTTCGAGCCCTACAGTTTCCACCAAATATATTTGCCCCTTTGGGGCTTGTGCGGGAATGGCTCAGTGGTAGAGCGCTGCCTTGCCAAGGCAGATGTCGCGAGTTCGAATCTCGTTTCCCGCTCCACTAAAGGCAGGCTATATACCTGCCTTAAATTATAGCTAGTAAATAGGTTAGAATAAACTGTATGGGGTAAAGGAACAACCGCCCCAACAAAAAAGCCGTAAAATAACATGACACGGCGACTGCCAAGAGGCGGTTGTGACGTGGCGACATAGCCAAGCGGTAAGGCACGAGTCTGCAAAACTCCGATTCCCCAGTTCGATTCTGGGTGTCGCCTCCAAAACATAAAACGCACCAAAATTGGTGCGTTTTTGATTTGTGGAATGACAAACATAGATGCGAACATCTTGCACTTGCAAGATAGTTCGCTCAGCCGAGTAAGCAAAGCATACGAACGCCACGAGCAATAACATGTAATTAGAGTTTTGTAGTAAATATAATTTGAGAGTATTCCGGGTAAGTTTTATTATATAATTAATACCAAGTTAGTTCGCTCATCCGAGCGTTAGCGAACGCCACGAGTAATAAGAAAAAATTGATTTTTTACACAAATACAAATTGCGAGTATTCTGGGTGTAGTTAAATATAAAATAAATGCTATTTTTATTTTACTTATGATACGGCATGCTGTTATTTATGGTGAATGCTCGGTAAATTTGTTCGGTAAGTACCACTCTAAAAAGCTGATGAGGGTATGTTATAGAACCAAAACTTATTATATAACTTGAGGCATCTTTTAGTTTTTGGCTGACGCCGTTGCTGCCACCAATAACAAAGCTTATAGTGCTGCTAGATACACTAATGTTATCTATTAGCGAGGCTAACTGAGGGCTTGAATATGTTTTGCCAAGCCTATCTAATAGCACAATAGTGCCTTTGCAAGCAGCTAGTAGTAGTTCGCTTTCGACCTCGGTCTTTTTGGTTATATTGGTTTCTGTACTTTTTTCGGAAACTTCCAAAATAGTGAATTCGCAAAACCTAGACAGCCTTTTTGCATACTCGGCTATCGCATCTGTAAAATATTTTTCCTTAATTTTGCCCACAGCAACAATGTTAATTTTCATATATTAAATTTATCATTTAATTTTGTAATTTGCAACATAATTATTGGTATAAATTATTTTTAATCGGTAATTATTACTTTATGGACAAATCGGTTATTTTTGATATTATGCAAACAAAGCTGTCTGCTATTAGGACGCTTTTAACATACATTATTTTAAGCCTAGTAAGTATGCTAATCGGCATAATTTTTATAAAGTTAGACGCGGGGCTGGTAAGCGGTGGAGCAATTGCCATGTTTGTGTTTAGCTGTTTGTTTTTTGTAATAGGCGTATTTGTGTACTACCTAACAATTTGCAGAATTAAAAAAATAGTCGGAGGCAGAATTATAAATTTAGGTGGTAAAAAAGACATAGAGATAACAACAAATATATAAATTAATCTTTTTTTATACTATTTTGTTTTGGATTATAAAACTATAAAGCTAATATTGGGAGTAAAAACTATCCAATTTTTTATTATATATTGATTTAAATATTGTTTTATGCTATATTATAAAGAGTAAACAATAAAAAGAGGTACAAATAGTGGCATCTATAGCTGAACTAAAAAGTATTTTAGATGATTATATAATTAGTGGTGGAAATATTGATAATCTTTCTACCAAAGATATTATTTATCAAAATATTAAAAATAAAGATATCAAAAAGCAAGATGGTTCGTATATGTCCATGGAGGAAAAGTTTATTGCCGCTGGTTATCCAAGAAAGCCAAAAGTTTCTTCCAATGTAAAAGGCGATTTAGTTAAACAGTTATCGCAGTATGTAAACGATGGTGGAGATTTTAGTGGAAATGTAAAATCGTGGCCTTTTTACGAAAAACTAAATACATATATTAAAAAGGTAAGACGCGAAGATAATGAAAAAGATTATAGCATAGAAATGGCTTTAAAGGATCTTGGGTTTAGTTATAATCCTATGTATAACAGGTTTAAAAAACTTAAAGAGCTAAAAAATTATAGGGACGAAAATGGTTATGTAGATGCTTATAGAGCTGATAAAGAACTTAGCAATTATGTTAAAGATTGCGGTGTAACACTAGATATGCCAACCAGCTATGTAGTAGAGCTTATCGCGGACGAAAAGTTGCAAAAATATATATTCCCCGGCGATTATTTTAGCAATCTAAACAAAAAAATTACCGAATACCTTACAAAAAACAGCGATTTTAAAAATCTAATAGGTAAAGACAAAAATTTATATAATCAAATTAGACATGTAAAGCGAAGTGCTTTAAGCAGTAGTGGAGAACAGTTATCGGATTTTGAAGTTTTAAATTTACTAAATATTGAGCCAAGTTTATATGCAAGTTTTATTGATAATTTTCAATTGCAAGAAAAAGATAATGTAGAAAAAGTAGACAAGGCTATTTCTAATGCGATAGAAATAGCTAAAAAGCGTAACCCTTTTTATAAAGAAAATAAGGAAAGAGTGGTTTTACATTATAACGATTTTAGTAGTCACGACTATAAAATTGTGTCTAGACATGCTGCAAGGCTTGGGTTATATTTAAAAGATTATTTATATAATCGCGGTATATGCTATATGGGTAGAAATGTCGATAGATTTTCGCAAATTACAAATGATACATTGCCAAATATTAAAGAAATGAAACAAGAACGTGATAAAATTTATAGCAAAATATTTAGTGATAACCTATCAAAACAAGAACAATTTGAAACATGGATATCTGCAAGTATTTTGGCTTATAATAAATATAAAATGAATAATTATCAATCAGAGCCAGAGGTGTAATATTAAAAAGCAAACAATTTAGTTTGCTTTTTTTTATAAAATGCTTGCAAAATGGCTTTGTTATGTATTATAATATGCGAGTAATTTGATGTTATATGTGCCGATGTGGCGGAATAGGCAGACGCAAGGGACTTAAAATCCCTCGAGCAGAAATGTTCGTACCGGTTCGACTCCGGTCATCGGCACCATCGCCAAGCAATAGCTTGACCTATGCAAACACTTATAGGGGTGTTTGCTTTTTTATTGCTATGCTTGGCTCTATCCTGGCACCAATCGTCAAATTTTAACAAGTAAAATTTGAGTGCCAACTATTATATTGAACTTTTATATTTATTATTTGCTTTTATTTTTATAAATTCTGCCAAGCCCGTCACAGTGGTGGCATATTACGCGATGCATTGCGGAATTCGCATTTAATATGTTACTTATATTATTAACAAAATTATAATTGCTAAATTTAAGTGTAAATTATAAAATTGACATAAATTAAATTTATGATATAATATAAAATATAGGAAGATAAATTATGGATAACAAAGAATTGGAAATTTTAAATAATTTAAGAAAATTTGACGCAGAACTAAAAATTGATAAAATTCCAAACGAAGAGAGTATTCTTAAAATTATTAATATGTTAAAAACAGTTGAAAAAAACACTGGCAAATATAATTCCGAAGAAGAAATAATTAGAAATTATACTCACTGGGCATGCCTTGATGTTGCAGCACTAATTAAATCGGTTTATTACAACAACGACGATATTCAAATTGTAGAACTTAACTCGCAAATTCCTATGTTATTTGCAAGAACACCATCAAGACATTTTTGTATTAAATTTAATGAGCATTTGTACGATATTAATGGCAAAAGTACCTATGAAGAAATGCAAGAATATTGTAAAAAAGAATTTGGTTGGTATGGAATAAAATCTTCTTTAGCAAATATAGAAGTCGATAAAAACACTAATTTTTCTTTAGCTGCTATAGCTTTCTGTAGAGAAAATA
>CAMRVD010000007.1 GCA_947054085.1 uncultured Clostridia bacterium
TACTACTTTGTTATACTATAAATAAATATATTTATAGAGGTAGTAATGGCTAAGATTAAGCGTTGGGTTATATATGTAATAATATCAGCAATTTTAGGATTAAGTTTAATAGGATTAGCAGTAGGTTTATACTATTGTTTTAAGCCCGAACCTAATAATCCAAATGGTCCAACGGTTTATCCGTTGTCGCCTGAGCAACAAAAGTTTGTAGAAACGCTAAACGGCAACAAGGTAAATATTGGGTCTAGCTATTATAGTGGGGTAGTGTACGCGGACGGCAGCCCAGTAGATATTAACTCCATAGACCAAATTATTGGTAACATTGCCATAATAAAAAATGGTCTAGGTGTGCCAGAGTTTTATACTTTTAAGGAAGAAGATTTTACAAGTAGTAATAATTATAATCAACGCAATATAACTAAGAGTAACGATACTATTTTTGGCAATGTATTAAGCGAAAATAACAAGCAAATAGTATTTACAAAAATAAACATTAAAGAAAATTATACTTACATAGCCGAAAACAGCGAAGGGGAACTATACTTAACCCCTAGCTTTGTTATTGTTAAAAATAATGCAAGCGAGTATTTTTTGGTAAGCCTTAAAACGGGCGAAACAATTATGGATGCTAGCAAATATTTTACTACTAGCACGGACGATTCTACATACATGAGTTCGGGCGAAATAGTTAGTATGGACGGCAACTGGCTTGTTGTTACCGAACGCGAACAGCGACTAGAGGGAACAACGGCAAAACTTACAAAAACTACTAAAGTTATAAATCTTTTGGATGCAAGCATTAGCAAAGATTTTGTATACGCGGTAGAAGCCGAGATGCCAGATGACCCAGATAATGCAGTTTCGGACTTTACTTATTCGCCAAATCACAGCTCAGAGCAGTATGTATATAGCAGGGTAGACAGTGGCTACTTAATTTTGGTAACCACCAAATTTACATATGTTTATGCTCCAAACTTAATAGATGGAAATATGGCAGAGGCAATTAGTCCTATGGCTAATACATTTACGCTAGCCGAAAATACCTCTAATACTTTAGCAGACACTGACACTTCTTTAGACGAAGAGTCACAAGAAGTTTTTGGCGTAACTATCGAGGGTCAAAAATACTCACAAATAGAGTATTACACTGCTAAGTATTTGCCAAATAACACATTTTTGGTAGAAAAGAATTTAATTAAAGAAAGGTTTACAGATACTGATACTCAAGCAATTGGTGCGGATGCAATTTTTACCGAATATAATTCGCTTAGTTCGTACACGGTTTATAGCATAACCGAAGGCGGCTATGTAGACAGCGGAGACCTGCAAACAAATTGCAAAATTCGCGTTATAGATAGCAATGTAGATGGTTTTATATTGGTGTTAGAAGATCGCATGGGTCTAAATATAACACCTGCTGTTTACTACGATTATAATTTTAACAAGATTATTTCTTACGACTACGGCTACAGCGGCAAAGTGGTGGAGTACAATAGCAAAGACGGCTTTTTTGTAACAAATAGTAGCAATTCTTCTAGCTTAATAGATATTAAGGGTGTAAATAGGGTGTCGTTCCCGGGGTATAAGGTATATTCTAAAACTACAACCAATGGGTTTATCATTTTAAAAAATGATGACAACTATATTTTATACAACACAACCGAAAATAAATATTATAATTATAACTTTAGCATGGTTACCCAAATAACCGATGGTAAACTTATAGGTTATAAAACCGGTGATTGTTTTTATTTGGTAGACTTAGTTCTTGGCACTATAGACCCGATGCCATATATAGATTCGCAAAGTGTAAACACATTAATTGCGTCTTTAGGCTACTATGTAGAGCTTATTGACGGCAAATATTACCTTACTACAACAAATGGCCAGCTAGAAAAAATCGAAGTAGAACGTATAGATTATAATACCGACATAAAAATATTAGGCGGTAAAGTTTATACTCGCATAAAAACACTTGATGGTACAAGCGTTATAGTAAGTGACTATACATGCGAATTCGGTACATATTCTTCGCAGGAATTACAGCAAAACTTTGTAGTTAACAAAGATTATTTTAAAAACAATTCAGCATCCACTACTGCATATATTTTAGACCCAGATTATCATTTTGGTATAGATATTACTAATCCTCCGATAGATACAGATGAAATATATAGAGGGGAGTATAGGGCGGAAGATTTTGACAAACAGTTTAGCTTTGAAGCCCCACAAGACAATGTAACTGGCGATGGCAGAATAGAAATAACTCCGACATTTAGCTTTGGTGTAAAGTCTAATAAATCTGTACCAAGCTATAGTATTAATATAAGCTATGCTAAAATTATGGCTACAAATGAGGCTCATTTTACTAGTAGCGATAGAGATATAGACAATTATGGCGTTGGATATAAAAATTACGGCTTATTGGAATTTGATGCTGTTAAAAGGGATTTTCCTGTAAAAGAAGATGCATTATTAGAAAAAAGCAACAATGGTGCAGAGTATCGACTTAATTCGAATTGTTATGTTTGTGCCAGCAAATATTATACACCATATGGCACAATATATATCATAAGGCTACGAGGCTTTAATCATGGTCATGGTGTTGTTGGCGTAAATAAAGATTTTGTAGTTTTAGAACTAGATAAATCTACTTATGTAGACGGAACTATGACATATTCGGAGTACGATGGCTATAACATAAATAGAAAAACTACTAGACAGTTTATTCCATTAGGGACTTCTGCCAACGTTAATAGTACAGCAGAAGAGTATAAAAAACTTAATAAAAGCATGTTTATTGGCGGTATTACTTCTGGTGGTTTTAGTAGTAACGAAGTTAAAAGTCAAATTACAACAAGTGCGAGATTATTAACTGAAGCAAATAAAAACCTGTTAAAAGATGACAGAAACGAATCTAAGTACGTAGAAATTTATTATCAAGAATCTGCCCGAAATTATTGGGATCTAACTACACTTAATTTAAATTTAAAAACCAGAATGGATACAGTTTCGGTAACAAACTTAAAAGGAAATTATTCGGAAACTGTTACAGGGTTACATTATTATAAGGATCGTAACAAAAATGGATTTATACATGAAGAGGCAAATGGATCTTTAACTTTTACAGGTTTTAATTTTAGCAACGGATTTTATACAAAAGAAAATTATAATCTTGACTATAGCATGTTCGATACTGCTGATCCTTACAAAAATATAGAGTTTGATATTAGGGATTTATTTAATGGTGTAGGGGCACACAAATATGGTCAACAAACTGTAAATGTTAGTATTGACGAGAATCATTGGTTATTAGGCATATATGATATTTCTGGTACAATTACTATCGAAACTATAACTTGCGATATAGGGCGTTTTGTAGACGGCTGGTATCCTTTTGCTCCAGAAGTACCTGCGTCAACTAAATTTTATTACGATATCAATGTTGATGAATTACGCAAGTTAGGTAAAAATGTACAAGCTGAGGATGGTATAGACTGTGGTTGGGGCTGGGAATCTCCATATACTAGACGTATACACTATGTAGGTATACATTCTGCTAATCTTACTTTAACGCTTAAAAGAGATGAAAATACAGCATATTATCACTTAAACGAAGCTATAGAAACACCAAAAACAACCAATGATGCTAAATACGAGGATACAGGCGAAACTTTGTTTGTCTATCGTGATGGTTTTAATTGGATACAATACGGTTTTGTTACAAGTAAAAAGTATACTAAAACTGACGAAGTTATCGGCAGTAAGCGTACCGATTTGTCTATGTTTACACCAAAAGTTACAAATGGTTACACTGCAAACTATTATGGGCCAAAGGCAAATGCTATTACTGCAAACTATTATGGGCCAAAGGTAAATGCTATTGAGGCGTATAGTATGAAAGATGGTAAACTAGCACCAGCAATTGATGGTGGAATACATCCAGACTACACCTCAATGGATAGGTTTAAAGAGTTGTTTGCATTTGAAAGCAATGGAAGGAATGCTGCACCAGTGCAAACACCTATAAATGTTACTTTTAACTTTAACTATATCGATTCTACTAGATATAATAAAGACCAAAAGCTTAGCCCTACAAACGGCAATACAAGTTCTGCTGATTGGTGGAACTGGACTGGAGATAATAAAGACAATTATTTAAAAACCAAGTTGGAAGATATTCCTTATGATAGTAAAATTAACTTACCAACATATGGCGAATTTGGTTCTACTGGTAGTAATTTGGAATTGTTGCATGTAGCCGCCCCAAGAGGATACACAATTGTTGGCTGGTGCGTAAGCAAAATTAGATACTACGAAAAAGATTATGACAACGATAAATACGATACTATATTTATAAGTCATAATGATAATGACGAAAATTCTGGAAAGCTAGACTTTCACGGTTTTTGCGGGATCAAAACTAGCGATAATACTAACGGTAATATTTATGTCTATGCCGTGTATCAGCCAATAGAGTATGAATTGGGTTTTAACTTTTGTAATAAATATGTAGATAATACAGATATTGACAGTTCTTTAACCGATAATTTACAACTGATTTATTTTGATAAAAATGGTAGCGAGGTAATATTAGGAAATACTACAGGTGCTACTATTCGCGAAATTTGGGGAACATTTAAATACCATTCTAGAATTTCTATTCCAGTAATTTATGCAAAAACAAAAAATGGCGTTTACTACAAAGTTGAGGTTGGAATGTACGCTGTCAAGGACGCTCAACCTTTGGGTTCAGGCACTGATAGAGGTAATTTAGTAAGCGATAAATCTGATAGCAGAAATGTTTGGTTTACTTATTTAAACTTGGTTGATGGTACATATAATGGATCTGATAATGAAGTTTTTAACTGGGCTGACAGTGATAGATGTATTTATTTGCATTTATACTTAACCCCACAACAGTACAACTTTAACTTTAAGGGCGAAATAGATAATCATGTGTATAATGATAATGATTTAAATGCAGTAGACCAAGTAAATAATACCCTAATTCAACCAGAAAGCATTGTTATTAATGGATTTAATGTTGATTGTGTTCCTAATTTTGATAAAGATTATAATATTACATTAAACCCTTCTGTTGATTTGTCTTCTGGTTCACAATATACGATTTCTTATAAATTTTTATCAAGCTACAAGTTGTCTTTTAATTATAAATATAATAACGGATCTTCGGATTTAAATATCGAAGAAAGGTATGAAATATATAGAGATAACGGCGTCTTAAAAATATTAATTAATGGACTAGATATATTAGAACAATCTGGTTATTCGGTTAATGTTGATCTTAATAATAATATTTTAACCTTAACTTTTACCGCACTACATGGATACTTTAGTAGAGAAGTTACAGGTAATAACAATAAAGGTAAATTTACTGGCGATATTAGTATTTCCGATTTTAACATAACCACTCAACCGTACAATGTTACTGTAAATACTATAGACGAGGAAGACAGTAATAAAAATACTTCTTTAGAAAATCAAGCAGGTGGGCAGTATTCCTTATCAGAGTTAATAAATGAAAAAAATCCAAAGGTACTTGGACTTGGTTCTACTGTGCTTGTAAACTTACGTCAAGACCTTTCTAAGCCGATTAATGAAGCTAACCGTTGGGTACTAAATGAATATTTGACAGGATTAAGTATTAAGTTTGGAGGTAATAGCTTTAATATTGAAACAGGAAAATCACTTCCAGAAATCAATAAAATAAAAAAAGATTTACTCGATATATGTCAACAAATATCAGTAAAAAATGGTAGTTTAATTAAAAGTACTAGCGATTATGAACGATTAACAGATACAAGTGGTAATATCATTATTAATGCAGGAGAGGGCACTGCAGGAAGTAAAAACCATATACAATACTTAATGCAAATGATGTATGATATGGATAGTACCGAATATAATAAATTTATTTCATATGTACTTTATTATTCTATTTACAAAATAGAACTTGCATCTAATATTGATGGTATGGTAACCAAAGTTCCAGTTTACATCATCCTTACCAATCATGATGATTATGGTATTTCGGTTGGAATAATGTTTAATGTTGAGGATTGCTTTAAATGGTACGAGCCTACTAATAATAAAACAACCGAAGCACAAGATGCTTCAAGTTTGGCAGAAAAAGCATCTGTTATAGAGATTAACATTACTAAAAAAGAATATAAAAGTGATGTTAATGTAGACTTTACAAATAATGGTTCGGCAGTAAACGCTAATGGAAATGTTAGCTTAAACTGGACAGAGGCTTATAAGTGGGGTGCAATAAACGGAAAACCAGCAGAAGATTTATTCCCAATTAAAAAAGATGAGCAGGGCAATACAACGTCAGAACACGACCTTTCGGGTAGTAATGATACTACTTTTACTAAGTTTAAAAACATTAACCCGTCTAACTCGCTAACATTTAACCTAAATGCTAAAAACGGCTACTATTTTAGCGGGCTAGAGTTTGAGTACAATGGCACGAAATATACTATTGAGTTTGCTGGGTACGAGATTAATAGTGCAGAAAATACAATTTACCCAATTTATAAGTTTAACACAAGATATTTTGTTAATGATAGTTGGGTAGAAAACGAGGACGGTAAAAGTTTATTTACCGTTTCGGATATAAATAACACAGTAATACTAGACAACTTATATCTAAAGCTAATGTTTAATTCTATTGGCATGGACGAAAATGCTCAAACACTTATTAGTGTTACTTTTGGTAATGTTAAACAAGCTTGCGATATAACGGTGCATTATGGTGCTTATACGCTTGTAAGTGTTGACGCTCCAAGACCATACAAGGATACCAAAGGTAAAGATATTGCCGGGGTGAATTCTATTGGTTACCAAGTATCTGGTGGAGATATTACTATTTACGAACAAGATAGTGATTTAAATAACTTAAGTAGAAAAATTTCTACTATACAATTTAGTGGTTACAATGTTAGTAAACAAAATATAGATTCTAATAACTTTAAAATCTTTGCCACAGCTAGTAACGGAAGTATTTTTACTAACTTAAACCCATTAACAGATGGCAACAAGGACGATAACTGGGTTAAAAACAATAATAAAATCTTCTTTATGGCTGTAAACTTCAGTGCAAATGCAAATAAAACCATAAGCGTAGAAAGTACATTGACTGGTGAGGCTTCGTACAGACTATCTGTAAACAAAACAAATACAAATTTAAGCAATACAACGTCAAGCTTTGAGTATATTTCAAACAAACATTTAACCAATTTTAGTGTTATAAATTCGGTTGGCGAGGGTAGGCTTGTTAGTTATACGCTAGCTCCAAAAAATATAGAAACAATTGTAACTTCTGATATCAATTTTGGAGGGGTAAAATACGAAGAAGCAACCGGAGAGCCAAATAATAAAGATAAAATTGAAAACTCCTCTGGTAAATACTTAAATACTGGCGAATTTTACGATATTGGTACAAATGGTCAAATAGCTTCTACTGGTACAAAAGTGAACTATACTGGCGAAAATTTTGGTACTGAGACAGAAAAAGATTACTATCAATACGGTGATAATTATTATGTTTTTGGTAATAAATTGATAGTTGATGCAACCGCAGTGTATGGTTATAAATTTAATGGCATTACTTTACGCATAAATTACAATGGCGTTAATGGATATGTAAGCTTTGGTCTTGACGAAAATGGAAATTCTAACTCTGGCAAGGTTGAATTTGATGCAGGCGAAAATACAGGTATCTACCTTGGAACTTATACTATAACTAAGAACGGCGACGGTGCAACGCTTACTATAATTATAGAAAACATAGAGGCTGAACTGTTTGAAGCTAAACTAAATTACCAAGCTAAAGAGTTTAATGTTACTTACGATACGGCACAAGCATTTGGCAGCAGCCCTGTAAATAATGGGTTAAATGCTAGTTCTTCGGAGAATTTAGAAACTTTTGAATCTCGAACATTTGTATACAATGTTCGCGGTAATGTAGATGCTAGTAGCAAAGCGTCATCTTCTATTTACAATGGAACAGACTTAAAAGACGACGACACTGTTATCTATAGTAGGTTAGGCTACAACTTGATTGGTTGGACTTTTGACTCATATTTTGGCGATTACACAGATCAAGATAACAATATTAAGTATAAAGGTAAATATGTAGCTGGTCAAAAGGGTACTGTTGGGGCAACTAATTTAGAAAGCATTACTAGATATTTTGTACAGTTTGACGCTGGTAAAAACTGGTACGATTATTTAGTTACCAACAATGTTTTTGGCGAAAACAATGAAAATGAAACTGGCAATATTACCATGTATGCCGTATGGGATGCTAAAGATTATACAATAAACCTAAATTATAGCGATAAAGCGGTTGGCAATGGTTCTAGCATAGCTATCAAGTTTGCAGTAACTTGGAAGTTCGATTTGCCAGTAACTGTTAGTGGATTTGACGAAAACTATTTAAGGTTTGCAGGTTTAAATTTACAGCAAAATACTTTAAATAGTACATACCGCTTGGGGTATACTTTCGATGGTTGGCACTTAAGCAACCAAACACTTGTTTATGATGGAAACTCATCCGAAGATAGTAAAATTTTAATCTTTGACTATAATTATTATACCGAAAATATTAAAGGCAAAAATGATAGTGATTGGACGGAAGGGGTAACTGGCAAAGAAATAGATAGTAGTACCCATAACCGCATAGTATCGGAAAGCTTGCTTACTATTACCGCACATTGGTCTAAAAATAATTACTCGATTATATTTGATTTAAATGTTGGTGTGTATAGCGAAAATAATGGCAATGTTAGCGGATTATCTCTTGATAAAAACAGTGATGGGGCTTTAAATATATCATTAGGCAATGTCACGGGTTTAGGTTCGTCCGCCGCATCGCTTGTGCGAAAAGAGGTTATTATTACCTTTGATCAAGCTTTACCTACAGACTTTGCTGTATACGCCTATAGGTACGGATATAAATTTAGTGGCTGGTACTTTACAAGAGGCGACGGATCGTTTGCTTATGTAGCCAATGCCGATTTAGCCGAAGGCAACCAGTTTGATGTTGATCTTTTAATTAGGCTTTTGGGTGAGACAGAGTCTAAGGACACCACTACAAAAGATGGGCAAAAAATTACAACAACAATTTCTGCAGAACTTAATGCTATAAAAGATAAGTATAATAGTAAGTCTGCAGCAGATGCTCAAGTAAACGCCATAGAGACACTGGGGACGGATGCTGCAAAATTAAATATTAATGGTAATAATCAAGCTATTAATACTGTCGGCAACTTACTACTACTTCATGCTAGATGGGAAGCTCTTAACTACTATATAAACATAGACCTTAATAACTGGAATCACACCGACTATGCTTGGGATGACGCCGACTATATGGTAGACTCTAATAAAATTGCAGGTGATAGTCAAAACAATACAAATATTGTAAGTCATAACACAATTTACTATGTAGTAACCTTTGATACAATATTTGGAGAAGGGAAATTGTATATTGGTGGCAACTTTATAGCTGATAGTAATAATACGGCAAACCATACTTACTTTGTAAACGGTGCAGAGTATATGGTTAAAGGAACAGGATACGAAATACTAATCCAAATCCTTACTAGCTATGGTTATAACTTAGGTGTAAATTATGGCGAAAGTACTTACCACTTTAGTTTGCAAGGTGACGGAGTAGATAATAGTATTGGTAGCAATAATATCTATGCTTTAAACGAAACCACGGTATTTAACAACGGATTTATGCAGGGCATGTATTACTACAATACCGAGGTTGCGGTAAACACAAACGAGCAAAGCATAGATTGGAATAGCACAAGCACGCTGCTTTCGCTTGACTATTCGGGAACCGATAAAGGCGACTTACACAAAGAAGCAATTAGCGGTATTGATGTGAAAGATTGGCAAGCAGAAGATAAAAACTGGGGTAGAAGAACCTTTACAATGTTTGCTCTTTGGACAAAGAAAACAGACAAGGTTTATAACTTAGACTATAACATAAATTATGGTGACGAAAACGCAGGCAAAAAGACATTGACATTTATTGGTACTAATACAACAATAACCAGTACAACTGACGAAAGTGATTATACCAATTATAATTATAATGCAGACGCTCAAAAACTATATGTTTACAGCCCATCAACTATAGACGCTGTATCGGACGAAAATACTGGATTGCCTGTAAACTCACTTACTTACTACAACAACGCAGATATAAACTTTGTTGCACCAAGTGGACAATATGTAAAAGAACTAATGCTTACCTTTACCGATACAAATGATCAGGTAATGGGTCAACTAAGGATTGGTTTTGCTTGGAACAAGATAAACAAAACTATATGCATTGTTAGTGCAGAGTATAGAACTTTTACCTACAAGTTGGGTACTGCAGCAAACCATACCGAAGATGAAATAGTAAGTGATTGGCAAAAAGTAGATGCAAGCATAATTACCGATAAATCTACTGGACTAAGTGTTTTAACTATTTCTAAACTTAACTATATGTTTGAGGGGCTAGTTATAGAAACAACTAACTATAAAGTTAGGGCAGATTCTGCTAGTGCTATAGAAACTGGTAAAAATGTTAATACAAATTATACTTACGACACAGAATCTGACGGCTATGGTAATCTAGATGTAAACTTTGTGCTATTGCATTTAACAAATATTAAAGGCAATGTTTACTTTAGTGCAATAAATAAAGCACAAACTTACGATGTAGATTATTACAGATATGTTAGACCTACCAACGGCATGCAAACCCATATAGACGAAGATTCTGAGTCGCAGTCTTATGGCAGTGATGTTTGGGATAGTGAATTTTTAAACAATTGGAATCAGTATCAAGTTTACAAGACCGAAACTTATCGCTATGGTGAATACGCTAATACCTCGTACAGTTATGCAACTGGCTTTGCTTTTGATAGCTGGTACAACTATCAAGGTCATCTTGCTATAGATAACTTTGATAAATACAGCCAATATGGAACCAACGACACTGCAATTTACACTGTAGATAAAAGCGGAAATATAAGTTACAATAACTTGTACGATTTTATTGGTGCTTGGCAAGTTGCAGAATATACTTGGAACGACGAACAAAATGTTTATATAAAGTCTAATGGAGCAGAATTTGGGGATGATAAACTTAATGGACGTCCAATAACTCAAGACGGTCAAAATAGTTTTGCACCATATAAAAATGCAGATGGTACAACAGATAAGAGAACAATTTATTTGCATCAGTATGTATACAATAATAGCGAAACAATTAAGTATACGGATTACAAGTATAATCGTAGTCCGATAACTGCAAACCAAAGCATAGTTGGGGTATATAACCCAGCAGCCATAAACCAAGCACATTACTATGTTTGGAGTGGCAACAAATACGTAGAACGTGATGTTTCTAGTACCGAGTATATTTTAGGTAAAAAACAAGTTGCAAGTGTTAGTGGTGTGCCAGTTAAGGTTGACGACAATAGCATTAACTCTCAAAATTTCAATTATCTGGAATACTGGATGCTTGGCACTAACGATCAGTATTACCGCGTGGGCTTTAGCGGAATAGAAAATGGTTCGGCGGCGGGTGCTGTTGCATTCTTAATGCAGTTTGTTAATCCAGAAAGCTATAATAGAGTACTTAAAAAAGAGTATGCACAAGCTTTAGATAAACAAGGCAAACTAACTATGTCTTGGGACGAATTAAAAGCAATTATTTTAGCGGGCATTACTGTAAACGGAATAAATACCACCTTAAAGGGTGTAATGTTACAAGATAGTACTGACTGCATCAGTTTGGCGGTAAACTTATTAAAACAAATGCTAATAGATGGCTATAATAAGTACAATGAAGAATCTTCTAGCCCAACTGACGGTTATAATATTAATAAGTATTTAAGTGATTATAATGTTGTAAGGTATATGGGTTATAATGATATTGCACAAGATAATGTGTTTGCTAGTTTATGTACGGCTTTGGGATTAGGCAATAATGCTAGTACAAATCAAATAATATACACTTTAAGCTTAAATGCATTAAATGTACTATTAGACAGCATTGCTATAGACTACTTTGGCTTTGTTATAAAAAATCCAACAAATACTATAGGTTCGTGGCCAACAAACACTTACTTTGCGGGTTGGTATATGGTTGATAGTGCATTACGGGATAAACTTATTAGCGGAGAATTTGATAACCATGTGCTTACTTACAACGATAAAACATGGGATGACCAGTTAATACAGTTGTTAAATCCTTGCAAGATTGAATCGCAAGTGACTGACGAAAACGGCGACATAACTTATACTATCGGATGGAGCAAAGATACTTATCAAGTAACTCGGTTTAATGCAGTTAACCCTTATACAGGCAGGGCAGATATGCTTAGCCGCGTTAATGGCGAAGTGTTTATATTTGCTGCATACAACGCTCAACGCTTTACCATGGGCGAAGAGGGTTGCACAGATGCTGATGTTCAAATGGGCTCTAATGCAGAAGATATAGACGGCAATATCTACCAATATAATAGTGGCGATGTAAGGTATGTAGTTTTAGACCAAACTCAGTTTAATGCATTTATGGCTGCCAAAGCCAACAATAATAACAACCCAACTGCACTTAGAATGGCATTGGGTGTAAGTAGTTATAGTGTTTATGGTAATAGATTTACAGAAAAAACAGACACTGACAATAAAACTACACTAAACTATAGTTACTATATTGGAGAAAATACAGATCCAAAAACTGCAAACCCCGAATCTATAACCGGAAGCTTTACAGACGCAAAAGCGGCTGCAGCTGCTGCACAAGATGGCGGATACATATTTGCATTTGTGTATCAGGTAAACGAAATAGAATTTGTACCCGTTACAGATAGCTCAGGTTTTGTTACTGCAAATCTAAACATTTATTACATAAATTATATTGTAAATGTTGCATCGCAATATGGATATTACAACAATGGTACTTATAAAGTAGCAAATATTGCTGATTATAAGGGGTAAAAATTATAAAGAATAAACCCACCTAGAATGGTGGGTTTAGTTTTGTTTAAATACAAACATAATATAATAAATAATGCTAAATATTTTTAGTAGAATTGTATAATTATTTTATTTGCCAAAGTTATAAATTTAAGTTATACTTATTTAGTAAATTATAAATACTACTAAAGAGGTTAGTAATGAAAAATTTAAAATATATTTTATCTGCTTTTGTTATAGTAATTGCTTTAAGTTTGCCAATATTTTTAACTGGGTGCACCAAGCATTACACTGTAAGTGTTTCGATTAATGGTGTGGGTGGCTCGGTTGTAAAGGTAGATTCTCTTACGCACATAAAAAAGGATCTTGTTGGCGATAACGATGTAGAAGAGGGTTCTAATTTTGAATACGCTGTAGCACCAAATAACCATTATCACATAAAAAGTATAATTGTGGACGGCGAGCACATTAATTTTAGTCTAGACGAGTATGGCATAGCAAGGCCAATACTTACAGATATTAAGGCTAACCATACAATTGTTGTAGAGTTTGAACCTAACACCTATACTATTAGTTATTACTATAAGTCGGGCGAAGACGAAGAGGGTAACCCCTTGTATACTCAGTTTAAAGTAGATAATAAAGTATATTATACAAGCATAGAGTATAAACAAACTATTACAATTGACGGAATTAAAGATTTTGGACTTGTATGGGATAATAATGGGACTTTAGAAAAGTTTCCAACTTCGGATACATTTACAATACATAAAAATTACCAACTTTATACCGATAAAACCGAAGCGGCACTAAAAGCACTACTAGGTTTAGAGGTTGCTGAATAGTAAATATTTTTTATATTTAATTAGGGTTAGAAAACATTATATAACAATAAAAATGCACATAAAAAAGTCCACCGAATTTGGTGGACTTTTTATTTTAAGTTTTATATTTATTTTTATACCCCAAATGCCATTAAAATATAGCCAGACACAGTAGCTATAACAAACATAGTGCTAATAATAGCTAGGTTTGCTTTTAAGTTTTTGTTTTGTTTAAATAATACTAAGTATGCTATACCGGCATTAACAATTAGTCCTGCAAGGCAAGCAGAAAAACTTAATCCGCCAATAACAAGCAAGTTTGTAAGTATTACGCTGCTTGCACAATTTGGAATAAGACCTATAATGCATGCTAGTAGTGGGGCAAAATAGCTGCTTGTTAGCAGAAAGTTTAAAATGCGTTCCTCACCCAAATAAAATACGCAGGCACTAAATACAATATTTACTAATAGTATGTAAGCAAACACTTTTAAAGTATGAATTAGCGGATGCAGTACATATTGTTTTGCTGGGTGAACGTGGTCTTCTTCTATATCGTGACCGCAACAGCCTTTGTGTATTGTTACAGTTTGAAGATTGTGGTTATCTTGTATGGTAGACTGGGCAGTTTTAGAAATATTGCAAGTGGCATCTAAGTTAGAATTATGGTCGTGTAAATGCTCTTTGCCTTGGTGGTTGTCTGCACTTGTAGAATTTTTACTATCAGCTGCTTTTATTAGTTTATTTTTATAAAAGATATTAAGAGATATATCTATGGCGTATCCAAAAACCACACCAATAACAAATTTAGCTAAAATTAAGCTAAGCAAAATATATACATTTTTTGAACTATTAAGGTTGCCAAGCAGTATCGGTATAGCTTCGTCGCTGGTAGCAATAAAAATAGCGATAAGTGTGCCCACTGTTATCTTTTTTTGCGAATAAAGGTCGGTTGCAACTACGCTAAAACCGCATTGCGGAACCATACCAAAACTTGCCCCTATAAGTGGTGCACATTTGCCTTTAAAAAAACTATTATTTATTTTTTTGCTTACAACGGTTTCTAAAAATTCGATTAATACGTATGCTAAAAATAAAAACGGAATAAGTTTTAAACTATCAAGTAGTGCGTCTAGTAGCCAATCCATTATTACACCTCAAATTTATTATACAAATAAGTCTAACACATAATTACATAAAATTACAATAAAAATTATTATTTAATTATAATACTAAGCGAACAATCACGCAAAATTTGTTGTATTTATTTGCGAGGTACTTTGTATATGTGTTATACTTTTATATAATAAAAGTCAAATTATTGCTAATTATATAAGAGGATAAAATTATAGATATTGTTACACGCGAGGACAGTACGCGTCTAAAACAGTATAATAAAAAATGGGGGCTTAGCATTAAGCCTTCGGACTTTGCTTGTAGTCAATCCGAGTTTTTTATTGCTCTAAAAAACGCTTTAAAAGAAAATAAAAAGATTGAAAACTACGTTAAGGCTAAATATTCTATAAAAAACAAATCGCTAATTAATAGTTTAAATAATGATAGCTCTGCTAACGAGAATTTACAAGTTAATAACTTATTAATCAGAAAGGATACAAGGGCAACTAAAAATATAGATGCTATAAAAAAAGAAAATGCTTCTAATTTGTTTGGTGATAGTTCGGTTATTTCTGAAGTTAGCGAAATCCGGACGGTTCAGTCTAACAAGCGACTAAAAAAAACGCGTAGGGCAATAATAGTAAGAGAAACCAGTGAGCGGCCTCCTAAAACTTTAGTTGCTAGAACTTTTAACCTTTTAAGTTTTGTTGCGGTAGGCTTAGTTGCCGTATTTTTGGGTATGTTTATAGGTAATATGGTAATTGCTGGCAAAACGCTAGTTAATTACGATTACGACGAAGCACTTTTTATTGCAGATTATGTTGGTGTGTATAATAAAAATAAAAACAGCAACCCTAATAATGTTAAAGCTTACGACGCGTATGCTATGGCAGAGTATCAATTAATGCACGATAGTGGCATTATAGACAATTTTAAAATTACCGGTGATGGGTATGTAACTGCTAAAGTTTCTGGTATGGTTCAGAATCAGGTAATTGTAAAAAACATTTTAAAAACCCCAGATAAAATTTATAATGATAGTATTACGCAAGGTCTTATTCCTGCTGCAGAAAAACTTATTTATAGTTACAAAGATAATAAAATATCTAGTTATGTAAGTAAAAAAATTAGTGGAACGCCTCCTAGTGCTTCTTACGATGATAAGCCTAAAGCCGAGTATGTTTTGCCTAAGGATTTAGATGCTTACCGTGCAGAATATGGTATAAGTCCCTATGTGATTTTTCCATATTTAGTTAGCAGTAAAACGGTTGATAGTTTTAGCGAAAGTCCAGAGGCTGTAGAGGGTGGTTATAGTTATAAACTTTCCTTAAATAAGGTTTATAGTGTTATTAATTATGTTCAGCTTATGGTGCATATAAGCGGGCTTACAAGACCACCTACATTTTACGAAATATCAATAGATTTTGTAGTAGATCAAAATTTTAGATTTACATATCTTCATGTTTACGAAAGATATCAGATTTATTATATGGGATTGCCTGCGGACTGCATATCGGAAACAACTTACAAATTTGACTATAAATAGATTTATATTTTTATATAATTAGGAGAGTTAAAATGAAATATATAAAAGAGGAATTGCTGCAAAACTTAGAAGATTATTTTGGGAATTGGTTTAACCGCGAAGATGCGCCCAAAATGACAAGTGAGCTTTACCCATATACAAGTTTATTTAGCCCGATAACCATAAATAAATGCGAAATTAAAAACCGCATTGTAATGGGGCCAATGGGTAACATAAACATGGCAGACGAACACGGCAAGCCAAATGCCAAAATGATTAAGTACTTTGAAGAGCGTGCTAAGGGTAATGTTGGTCTTATTACTACGGGACTTATTCCTACTTCGTTTGGCATAGACCCAACTCTTTACGAAGGCGATAAACTATCGTATTTCCCTCGTATAGACCGTAGCAGAACCAATATTTGCGGCTGGAGAGATTTGGCTTACGCTGTACATGCGTATGGTTCTAAAATATTTATTCAGCTTACAGCTGGGCTTGGTCGCGTTGGTAATCCAGAATGTTTAACAAAACAGTTTAAACTTCCAGTATCTGCAAGCATGAACCCTAACTATTATATTCCTGCAATCCCTTGCAAAAGGCTTAGCGGAGGGGCGATAAAAAAGATAATTAAGCGTACCGGTCAAGCTGCAGCAGATGCACAAGTTGCAGGCATTGATGGTGTTTATTTGCATGGTCACGAGGGCTATTTAATGGAGCAGCTTTCTAACACTGCATATAATCGCAGAAAAACGGGCAGATACAGTAATTACATGCAGTTTGGCATAGACATGGTAGAAAATATCCGTAAGCGTTGCGGTAAGGATTTTCCTATTATGTACCGCATAGACATGTCGCTTATGCTTAATGCAACTTATGACGATAAGATGAACAAAGTAAAATCGCTTAAAAAGTTTCGTAACGAACGAACTATCGACCAAACTTTAGAATATATGCGTCAGCTTGTAAAAGCAGGTGTAGATATGTTTGATGTGGATTTAGGTAGTTACGATAACTGGTGGCTCCCACACCCACCAAGCAGCATGCCAAGCGGTTGCTTTACAGATATTTGTGATCTTGCTAAAATATATTTTGAAGATAACGGTATACTTACTAATGCTGGACAAAAAGTGGCAGTAGTTGCAGTTGGTAAGCTAGGCTATCCGGACCTTGCCGAAAGCGTGCTTAGAAGTAACAAAGCCGATATGATTATGCTAGCACGTCCTCTCTTAGCAGACCCAGATTGGGCAGCAAAAGCATACAAAGGCGAGGTATCTAACATTCGCCCATGTATTGGTTGCCACGAGGCTTGTATTAAAGAATTTTTAGAGGGTGGACATCCTCAGTGTGCAGTTTGTGCACGTACTGGGTTTGAAGAAGAACTACCGCTTACCAAGGCTGAAAAGAAAAAACGAGTAGCAGTTGTTGGTGCTGGTCCTGCAGGAGTTGTTGCTGCTCAAACTTTAATAGAACGCGGTCACAAAGTAGATTTATTCGAAAAGAGTGATAGCGTTGGCGGAGTGCTAAAACTTGCGAGCCTTGCTAAATTTAAGTACGAGTTAAAAAATTATGTAGAATATCTTGCTAACGTTGTTAATAATTTATCTAAAAATACAAACTTTACTCCGCATTTTAACACATTAGCTAGTTTAGAAGATCTAAAAAAGGCCAAGTACGACACAATTATCTTTGCAACTGGGTCTAAAACAATAGGGCTTAATATAGATGGAGCGGTGCTTCCTCATGTAAAAACTATTATAGAAGCACTAGAAAACCCTAATATTTTTGACAATGCTAAGTCTGTAGCAATTATCGGTGGAGGCGACTCTGGTTGCGAGCTTGCATATATGCTTGCCGCCGAAAAAAATAAAAAGGTTACCATTATAGAACAAGCTCCAACCCTTATGACTCATACTTGTACTGCAAACCGCGGTCATATTTTGCATTATTTAGACAAACTTGGAGTTAAAACTTATAACTGTGCAAGTGTTCAAAAAATAGAAGAAGGGTATGTAAACATTTTGGCAAATGTACACAAAAGTGTGCCAAATCCTTACAACACTTGGCAGCCAATACTTCCAAAAAATGTTATAAATCCTTTAGAAAAAAAGATTAAAGAAAAGTTAAAGGCAGTAGCCGTAGACGGCGACATTGTTGTGCTTTGTGCTGGCACTATCAGTAATAACGAACTATACAAAGCCGCGTACGAGGCTCAGATAGCACCGGAAATCTATAACATTGGTGATAGTAGCAAGTGTGGGAAGGTGTTTACTGCTGTTAAGGAAGCCTACAACCTATCGCGAAGTCTTTAAATAGCGTATAACTGCGTTTCTGCAAAGCGGACAGAGCAGTCATTTACGATTAAGTAAACTCCTTTCTGCCCACTTTGCGAGCCTTGTTCTACATCTATTTTAAGGCTTCGCGGAAAGGTTAATATTTAGTGCTATGCTACAGATACTTGCCTTTTACAAATAGTCACTTACGCATAAGTAAGCTCCTATCTGCAAAAGACCACGCATCTTAGCCTAACCTTAAATTCTAAGTTTCTAGTTAGATAAAGGGTAAATAAATATAAAGTAAACTATGGGACAATGTATTGCTGGCAATGCAAAAATTAATCAAACTTTTAAGGAAAAAATTATGGGACTAAAAATATATAACTCACTTACAAAAACTAAACAAGACTTTGTGCCACTTCGTAGTGGCATGGTAGGCATGTATGTGTGCGGACCAACGGTGTATGGGCCATCGCATGTAGGCCATGCAAGAACATATGTAAACTTTGATGTAGTTCGCAGGTACTTAGAATTTTTAGGCTACAAGGTAAAGTATGTTCAAAATATTACCGATGTTGGGCATTTGGTAGGTGACGGCGATAATGGCGATGACAAGATTACAAAGCAAGCAAAACTAGAGAATACCGACCCATATGCAATAAGCTACAAGTACGAATGCATGTACTTTGATGCTATGGATAAATTAAATATTTTGCGTCCAACCATCAGTCCAAGGGCTACCGGTTTTATACCCGAAATGATAGACATGGTACAAACCTTAATTAACAAAGGTTATGCCTATGTAACAAGCAAGGGCAATGTATATTTTAGAGTGCGAAAGTATGCTAAATATGGTCAACTTTCTAACCGAAAACTAGACGAAGCCAAAAGTGGCGAGCGTATACTTGTTGCATCCGATAAGGAAAATCCCGAGGATTTTGCACTATGGAAAACTGCCGAGGGCGGACACATAATGAAGTGGAATTCCCCATGGGGGGTAGGGTATCCCGGCTGGCATTTAGAGTGCTCGGTTATGAGCAAAAAGTTTTTAGGCGAAACCTTTGATATTCATGGTGGCGGGCTAGATAATATTTTTCCGCACCACGAAAGCGAGTTTGCTCAAAGCGAAGTAGCAAATGGCAAGCCTTTTGTAAGGTACTTTATGCACAACAACCTGATTACTGTAAACGGCACAAAAATGGGCAAAAGCATGGGCAATTTTGTAACCCTAGACGACTTGTTTACCAGACACTCTCCAATGGCTGTAAGGTACTTTATATTAAACTATCATTACCGCTCGGTAGTGGACTTTAACGAAGCAGAAATAACTAAAGCAGAAGATCAACTAAATAAAATTGCCGAAATATACAAAAAAGTCTGCGATAATGCGTCAAACATGATGACAATGAACTTAACCGATGCAGACCAAGCATACCAAAAGTTTTTGGCAGCCATGGACGAGGACTTTAATACGCCTCTTGCAATTAGCGAACTATTAAAAGCTGTAAAATATGCAAATAGTGCAGTAACGGGTGGAAAAGTTGGAGAACTTGCACACATAAAAACACTACTTGACAGCATGTTTAATATTTTAGGGCTAGACCTTAGCAAAAAAGGCGAATTAGTTGCCGATAACGCCCAAAGCCAGGACAATCTACTAGATTTAGTTGCCGATATTCGCACTAAACTAAGAGCCGAAAAAAACTACGCCCTTAGCGATTACATTCGCGATAAACTAGCCGAACTTGGCGTATCAAGCAAAGATAAAAAGGTATAGTATGAATTTATTTAAAGTTTCGGTTACCAACCCCAAAAAGGAAGTTAAGTACCCATACATGTCGCCGCTGTTTGTTAAAGGTTTTAGTTTAGACCTAGCGGACATTACAATTTTAGTTGGCGAAAACGGCACAGGAAAATCTACACTGCTAGAAGCCTTGGCTCTTGCTGTTGGGTTTCCGCTTTCGGGTGGAAGGGCAGACCATGCAGATATTTATAACGATATAAGTAGAGTACTTAAATATCATTCTAAATATGCGACAAAAACTTTTGCTGAAGAAGTAAAAGACGAATTTTTTGGGGAAGAATATAAACCTAAAAATTTTGTAACCGACAATATAAAACTTGCAGATAACATCGAGTTATCTTGGCGGGTAAAATCTAAAAAAGGCATGTTTTTGCGTGCAGAATCGTTCTTTACTTTAATAAATTTGCCTAGGTATTCGGCATCTACTAAACTTAGCCATGGCGAGGGACTACTTTCGGTTATAGAAAGTATCTCGGACGGCGGCTTATACATTTTAGATGAGCCCGAAGCAGGGTTATCTCCATTTAAAACCCTAGAACTATTAAGCCAAATAATAAAGAAAAATCAAAAATATGGCGCGCAGTTTATAATCTCCACTCACAGCCCAATACTTATGCTTGTACCAAACGCTAAGTTGTACGAAATAACCGATAGTAGTTTGAAAGTTACAAGCCCCAAGCAAACTGCTCATTTTAGCGTAACCAAACGAATTTTAAATGACCCAGAAGAATTTATAAAAAGATATTTTGAGTAAAATGTATTAAATGTTTTAAATTTTTTATTGAAATATTTATTTACCACAAAAAATATATTTTTTATCACTTTTGTCTGTTAAGATAAAAGTGTTTTTTTGTTTACAAACGATACATAATAAAGAAATTTATGTTATAATAAGCACAGGAGAATAGACATGAGAACAATAAAATCAATCGATTTGTGGACTGAACAATATCCTAATGGGCACGAGTTAGAGTGCATTAAAGGTGCATTTATAGATGGCGCAACTAATAACGGAATTTTGTATGATAGCATAGAAATTATTAAAAATTGCGATTGCAAAATAACAAATAATGCTAACCTAAATATTTCTAATAAACATAATGCTGCAATATTTTATAAAAATTTATTACCTATAAGATTATTAGTTTTTAATTATATAGGCGATTTTAGTAAGTTATTAGAGCAAGTTTTTAATCAAAAAGTTGAACAGGGGGGGGGGTACAGCCTTAAAAACTTATTAGACAAATTTAATGTAAAAATTACAAGCGAGCATCTAAATGGAAATTTAAAGCAAAGTGTACAAGAAGAAATTGATGTGGGCTCGTGTGATAACATAGAACTACTTAAATCTATGTTAGGTGGCAGTTATTCTATTAGTGATATAGGACTAGGTAATAATGCAAATCCAGATTTTATATATAATGAAAATATTGACGTAGAGTATTTTTTAGAAACAAAACAAAATTTATTTAACATAAAACATAAAGGAGCGTTTATAAATACATCGCATACAAGAATTATTCCTATTCAAATTAATGGCACAATTACAAAAGAAGATATAAAAAGTATTAATTGTTAATTGATAAAAAAGAGTAGTAAAAAAAATAAAAAGCCTAAACAATTGGTGTTTAGGCTTTTTATTTTAGTAAAACTTATTTTTTACTGGTTGTTTTAGGTTTTTTGTCTGTGCTTTTTACAACCTCGGTAAGGCTTGCAAGTAGGCCAGATACATTTTGTATTTCGCTAGGAACAATTAGTTTTGTAGATTGTCCATCGGCTAGCACTTTAAGTGCTTCAAAGCCCTGAAGGGTAATGTAAGCGGCATTTGGGTTTGCTTTATTAATTAGGTCTATCGCTTTGCTTTCGCCTTCGGCTCTGGCGATTGTTGCAGCTTTGTCCGCCTCTGCTTGAAGTATCTCGGTTTCCTTAGCTGCTTCGGCGCGTAGTATTTGTGCTTGCTTTTCGCCTTCTGCTACTAAGATGCTAGATTTCTTTTCGCCTTCGGCTCTAAGAATTTGCTCACGGCGTTCACGCTCTGCACGCATTTGTTTTTCCATGGCTTCTTGGATATCTCTTGGTGGCAAAATGTTTTTTAGCTCCACACGATTAATTTTTATGCCCCATGGGTCGGTTGCTTCGTCTATAATATTACGCATTTTTGTGTTTACAATATCGCGGCTAGTTAGAGTTTCGTCTAGTTCTAGCTCGCCAACAATGTTTCTAAGTGTTGTTGCGGTTAAATTTTCGATAGCCCTTATTGGGTTATCTACGCCATAGCTAAATAGCTTTGGGTCGGTTACCGAAAAGTAAACGACTGTGTCTATTTGCATGGTTACGTTATCTTTTGTAATAACCGGCTGTGGCTTAAAGTCCGCCACTATTTCCTTTAAAGATATTGGGCGAGAGCATCTGTCGAAAAATGGAACTACCATATGAACCCCAGTTTCTAGAGTTTTGTGGTATTTACCAAGACGCTCCACAACCACTGCGGTTGCTTGCCTAACAATTCGGATAGAAGTGCAGAGGATAATTAGTAATAATCCACCAAGTACTCCTAAAATAATTCCTGCTACCATAATTTTCCCTTCCTTTTATTTTTTTATTAAAACAAACAGACATTACTTGTTTGTTGTTTCCACTTTTTTTACAATTAGTTTATTTCCGTCAATTTTTACAATTTCTACAATTTCGTTAGCTTCTATTTCTTGATCGTTTTCGCTTACTACGCTCCAAACAACGTCGTTAATTTTTATAGAGCCAGTGGTTTCAAAATCTGTTTTGGTAAGTAGCCTGTACTGCCTGCCTATAAGCGACTCGATATTGGTTTTTGTATTATCGCCCTTTAGTAGCCATTTTTTAGTTACAGGTCTAAGAGCAATAATAAGAATAGCAGAGGTTAATATAAACAAAATCAGTTGCCATACCCAGCTTACAGATTTTGTGCCCGCTAAAATAAACGGAACAATTGCACCTATTGTAAACCAAATAGAGGTAATATCCATAGTTGCAAACTCGATGATTGCAGTTACAAGTATTACTGCAAGCCACACCCAAAACATGTAATCCATAATTATTTTGCTCCTTGTTATGACATAAAATATTATACCATATAGTATTCGGATTTGTAAATAAAAATGAATATTTTTACAAGACAAAACTATTTGAGTATTTAAGTAAAGTAACACGCACTTTAACAAAAATCATATTAATAAATATATTGCAGATGCATTATAGATGCTTTTTTTTGGGGGCACAAATTGAAAAATAAATTTTACTTTAATAGTAATGTAGCAAAAAAATATTTAGGCAAAAAATTGTATTCAGAATATATAGAAGTGCAAAAAAATGCAAAGGTTAGTACTAAATTTGCTCAAAAATTTAGCGTTAGGTTAATAAAATGGGCAAAAAGCCTAAAAGTAGATTACTTTTGCCATTGGTTTGTACCCTTAAGCGGAAAACCTGCCTTTAAGTACGTTAAATTTTTTAATGAGCAAAAAAATTGTTTAAATTTTGACTATAAAACGCTTATGCGTTGCGAGGCAGATGCTTCTAGCTTTCCCAGTTTTCCAGAACGTGACACTGCTAAAGCTCGCGGGCTAATTTTTTGGGATGGAAGCCCCATATTTGTAAAAGATGATAACGGGGCACGAGTAATGTTTTTGCCGTCGCTGCTTTTTAGCTCAAATGGTGTAAGTTTAGACTACAAAACTCCGCTAAAAAAGAGCGAGGCTAAGCTAGACGAAATTGCTACAAAAATATCTAGTTTATTTGGCGTTAATTGTAGTAGTGCAAGTGTGCAACTTGGTGCGGAGCAGGAATTTTTTTTGGTAGATAAGATTAAGGCAGAGAGCAGAGCAGACATAAAGCTTTTAAATATTGCAACTTTAAACGAAAATCCACAAGTGGAGCAAAGTACTACCTTACATTACTTTAGCGAGCCGCAAAAAAATATAAAGCAATTTATGTTTACACTTAACAAAAGACTAAAAGAAATTGGGGTATTTGCCGAGGTTATGCATAGCGAAGTTGCCTCTAATCAGTTTGAAGTTGTGCCAAAGTTTACATGTGCATATTTAGCGTGCCAGCAAAACCATGTAATTATTAGTATTATAAAAAATATTGCAGAGGAGTTTGGTTTTTTGCCACTGTTTACCGAAAAGCCTTTTATGCATTATAACGGCAGTGGCAAGCACAATAACTTGTCGGTAATAACTAATACTGGGGTTAATCTTTTTGACTGCAATAACATAGTAGAAAATTTGTTTAAAGTGGCTGTGGTTGCTGCAATTAGCGAGTACCCAGAATTATATAAAATATGTACAATAAGCATGGGTAATGAACGCAGACTAGGCGGCAAAGAAGCTCCACCAAGTATAATTAGTTTGCATTTAGGCGAGCTTAAACAATTTGACGATTACGGAAATTTGGTTGACGAAAAACAGACATTTTGCGACCGCAATCGTACCAGTCCTTTTGCTTTTAATGGTAACAAGTGGGAATTTAGAATGGTGGGTTCTTCTGCTGATTGCAGCTTTGCTTGCATGGTATTTTGTAGCACGACTGCATATAAATTGCAGCAATATTATAATTTTTTAAAGGACTCGAATAATCTTGTTATTGATGTAAAAAAGTTATTAACTTTAGAATTGCAAAAACATCAGAAAGTTATATATAACGCAGATAATTACAGTCACGAGTGGGTAAATTTAGCACGTAAGTTAGAGCTATATAATAAAACCGACCCGATAGAAGTTTATAAGGACTTTTTGCTAGACAAAAATATAGAGTTGTTTAAAGATTTAGAAGTTTTATCACTTTCTGAAATGCAAGTTATATACAATAATTTGATGCAAAGATATAAAAGCGAAGTTATAGCATGCGGCAAGGTTACAAGGGGCATGCTAACCGAAATCTTTTGGAATATTAACAACAACTTGGTTAAAAATAACTGCTGTTTGGATGAACAAACTCAAAAGCTTATACTTATTTTAAAAGAGCATAAGCAAAAGTTAGATGAACAATTAAAAAGTAAAGTAACAGATAAAATTTACACTAAAATTACGTCATTACTGCAAAAAATAGACGAAGAATATGCGGCACTAGCCGAAGCTTTGCCATCGCCC
The DNA here is from genome assembly GCA_947054085.1 of uncultured Clostridia bacterium. GTDB lineage: Bacteria > Bacillota > Clostridia > Christensenellales > UBA1242 > RGIG4790. Next base: position 25,683 of record CAMRVD010000007.1, read on the forward strand.
GCACTAGGAATAGTTAGGGTAGAGGAATTACTGAATTGTTGATAAGAGGATAACGGTATTAAAAATAAGTTTTTAAACTATTTTGACATTTTTGACATAGTTGCGGCATCTAAACAATTAAATAAAAGATCCTTCGCCTCGCTATCGCTCGCTCTGGACGACGAGAGATGGATATAAACGCATGTAATAAATAAAAAGAGAATAAAAGTAATTTGCGAATAAAAAACACCAGTACATCTGGTGCTTTTTGTTTGGTGCTGGTGGTGGGATTTGAACCCACATGGTTTCCCGCACGATTTTGAGTCGTGTGCGTCTGCCGTTCCGCCACACCAGCGCGTCGCAATCAATGCTCCTTGGTCGTTTAAATGCTTTGGCATTTAAACTTGACTATCGCATTGTTGCTCTTTTGCCCCATACGGTTTAATGATAAACCTATGGGGACCCCGTAATTTTGGGTTAATAGTGCTTGTTTTAGCAAAAATGCTATTCGCATTTTGCTTATGCTTGTGCACTGCTGTTCCTTTTTAAAAGTTGCAATTTAATGCGTGAGTTATCGCAATTTTATAAATTGCTCTTTTGCAGCATTGCATTTGCTTTTTCAAATTGCTACGTCACCTCGCAATTTGAGTTTAAATATTACTGCATTTTTTGAACGCTAAAATATTTGGTATATTTAGCTAGACTATCGCATCGATTTATTACTTTAGTATGTTATCATAAAAGATTTTAAATTGCAAGTAATTGACAAATATTTTAAATAGATAATCTTTTTTAGTTACTTATAAAGTAAAAATTTTTATATTTTGTATAAAAGTACTATGCTATGGAAATTTTTATTTTATGGGAGAACGATAATGAAAAAAAATATTTTTATGATAGTGCTGGGCTTTGCCGTTTTGGGGGCGGCGATTGGGCTAGCGGCTTGCAAGGACAAGTGCAAGGACATAGAACTTATGGGTGCGGGCGACCGCATACACGATAGCTACACATTTGCAAACACTGGTGTAGGGTTAACCGATATGGGAAACAATAAGTTTGAAATTACCGGAAGCATAGAATATTTGTCGGACTCGGCTGTTAAAACAGAGTTTAAAATTCCCGAAGATGTTAGCCATGTTGTAGCAATAAAGCTTACTAACTGCTCGGGCGTAAATATTGTTAAAGAAGAAGTTAAAGTAGAAGTAAACGGCACTAGAAACTACGATGCCGAGCATTTAAACGGCAGCAACTACACATTTATTATACTAGAAGCCAAGGTTGGGGCAACTACAACTATTTCGGTTAAATGGAACAAAGACGCCGAGCCTATGGTGTATACAATAAAGATGTCGGATAATTTGGTACTTAAAGAAAATGCTTAAGGCTGATTAAAATATGATTTTTGGAAATACAAGGTATTTAGTGTGCAACTTAAGGGCTATAATTTGTAGTTTAGCCCTTTTTGTTTGCTAAAAAAAGTTTTGTTATGGTATACTTAAAAAAATAAATATAAAGTAAGGTTTTTTATGTCGGACAAATTGGTTATTATAGACGGAAATAGTTTGTTTTATAGGTCGTTTTATGCACTGCCACTGCTAACTAACGCAAATGGGGAATATAGCAATGCGGTGTATGGTTTTGCTGTGCAAATTGTAAGGATTATTAATGACATTAAGCCAACGCATATAGCAGTTGCCTTTGATGCTGGCAAGCATACTTTTAGAAACGATTTGTATAGCGGTTACAAGGCAACTCGTAAACCTATGCCAAGCGAACTTAGAAGTCAGTTAGAACCTTTAAAGAAGATGCTAAAACTGATGAATATTAAAATGTGCGAAAAACCAGAATTAGAGGGCGACGACGTTGTTGGAACACTTGCCAAAAGGTTTAAAGATATACAAACGTTAATTTTTACTGCCGACCGCGATACATTGCAGCTTATTGACGATACAACCAGTGTTTACTTTACTAAAAAAGGCACTACCGAACTTAAAATTGTAGATAAACAGGTGCTTTTAGAGGAACAAGGGATAACACCTAGTCAAGTTATTGATGTTAAGGCTTTGCAAGGCGATACTTCGGACAATATACCGGGAGTGGCTGGCATTGGCGAAAAAATTGCTAAAAACTTGGTTATTAAGTACGGCAATTTGGACGGAATTTACAGTAATATAGATCAAATTACGGGTAAAATGCGAGAGTATCTAATTAATGGTAAAGATAATGCATATTTAAGCTATAATCTAGCAAAAATAAAGACAGATATAGATGTAGACTGCAATTTAGAAGATTGTAAATATATTTTTCCATTTACCCCGGGGGTGTATGAGTTTTTTAAAAATTATCAGTTTAAAAGTTTATTAAAGCGTCCCGAATTATTTGCAGAAAATAGCGAAATTAAGGCTGTAAAGACTTATGAACTAAAAGAGATAAGTAACATTAGCGACTTTGAAGATTTTGCTGAAATTTTTAATAAAGTAGATAAATTTGCTGCTTACATTCAAAAAGAAAGTATAAACTTTTCGGACGGGATTACCGAATTTGCTTTACTAAATGATTTTTGGCAACAAAATAATCAAGCAAAAGCTTATATTTTAGAGCTTTTTACAAATAGTAAAAAGAAAATTTTGTTTGATTGTAAGGTTTTTATGCACTTTTTACATCAATACAGCATAAAGCTTGGCGAAAATGTTTTTGATTTATCTATAGCAAAGCATTTGGTGGATGGTGTTAGTGTAAAATCTGCGGCCGATATAATTGTGGACGACGAGGATAATAATTCGCCGGCGTCGGTTATTTATAATTTAGAGCCAGAATATTTTGAAGCTTTAAAAACGCTAAACATGGAGGAATTGTACTATAAAATAGAACTACCGCTTACAAGAGTTTTGTTTGATATGGAAGTTACTGGCTTTAAAGTTGATTTAGATGTTTTAGACAGCTTGTCTATTAAGTACAGGCAAGAATTATCTGGGTTGGAGTCGCAAATTTGCGAACTTGCCGGCGAAAAATTTAATGTAAACAGTCCTAAGCAACTTGCGGATATTTTGTACAATAAACTTGGACTAAAACACGGCAAAAAAATGTCTACAGCAGCCGAAACTTTAGAAACTTTAAAGGATGCACATCCAATAATTCCGTTAATTTTAAGGTACAGAAAGGTTGCTAAGCTTAACAGCACTTATATCGAAGGATTTAGACCTCATATAGATAGTAACGGAATTGTCCACACCAGTTTTAAGCAAACATTAACAAATACTGGCAGGCTTTCGTCTGCAGAGCCAAATTTGCAGAATATTCCTGTTAGGAGCGAGGACGGCAAAGAAGTGCGTTCTATGTTTGTAGCACGAACAAAAGATTGTGTGCTGGTTGATGCCGATTACAGCCAAATAGAGTTAAGGCTTCTTGCTCATATGAGTGGTGATGAGTATTTTATAAATGCTTTCAAGCATAACGACGATATACACGCGTTAACGGCTAGTCATGTTTTTGGATGTGATATAAAAGACGTTAACAAAGATATGCGTCGTATTGCAAAAGTTGTAAACTTTGGTATAATTTATGGTATTAGCGAATTTGGGTTAGCCACCGATTTAAATATTAAAGCAAAAGAAGCTAAAAAGCTTATTGACGAGTTTTATTTTAGTCATCCAAAAGTAAAACAGTTTATGGAAAATGCTATAAGCAACGCAAAAGAAACGGGCAGAGCAAATACACTTCTTGGAAGATCTCGTAAAATGTTAGAGATTACAAGTTCTAATTATATGGTGCGTAGTATGGCAGAAAGGGCGGCTCAAAATATGCCTCTTCAAGGGACTGCCGCAGACATTGTAAAAATTGCGATGATAAAAGTTAGCCAAAAATTAAAAGAGCAAAATCTAAAGGCTAAACTGATTTTACAAGTTCATGACGAACTTATTATAGACACCCCAAATGCCGAAGAGTCAATTGTAAAGCAACTGGTTAAAGATTGTATGGAAAGTGCATACAACCTAGCTGTACCTCTTACGGTAGATGTTGCATCGTCGTATCGTTGGAGCGACGGGCATTAAACGGCGAAATTTAGTACAATACTACGCTTACTGGCACTTTTCCACACTTGTTACGTTTTAGTAAACTTCGCACGTGGCAAAAAGCCGAGCACTTATCTTGAACTAAATTTCGCCGTTTAAAAATTTAAAAGTTAATAGTCTATTAATTAAGCAAAGTTAGTAGAGTAAACAAAGGAAAATTTTGTAAAATTAACAGAATTTATGCTGTTTTTTAAAGTATTATGTTATACATAGTACCCCATAATATCTAACAAAAAGTGTGCTACGTGTGACATAGTATTATTTTTTTTATTAGCATTTATAATAAAATGTTTACGACATACAAAAGTTTTTATAACA
>CAMRVD010000008.1 GCA_947054085.1 uncultured Clostridia bacterium
GTCGCAAATTTTTTTATTTAGTTTAGCTATATATTTTTTACCTTTAATTAAAAATTTATTTAATTTATTAGTCAACTGTTTTTGTTTTATTAAAAGTTCGGTTTCGCGAACCAACAATTCGTCGTCTAACTGTGCTAAATTAGATAATTGTTTAAGTTCTCCAATCTCTTTTAATTGCTTATTTACGTCTATTAGTCCACCTTTAAGCATATCTTCTTTAATTTGATTATTATATAATTTATTTTTATTTTTCATAATTTACCTACCACATATAATTTAGCACTATTTAAATTTAATTTCAATAATAAATAAAAAGTAATTAAAAAAAATATGCCAATATTTGGCATATTTTTATATGTTTATATTAATTTTTTGTAGCTTTTGCAATTTCTTCTGCAAAATTTTCACTTTTCTTTTCTAGACCTTCGCCCATTACATAGCGAACAAATCTACGAACCGAAATCTTTTCACCAATTTTTGCAGTTGCTTCGGTTACAACAGACTGAATAGTTTTGCTGTTGTCCTTAACAAATTCTTGATCTAATAAACATACATCTTTGTAGAATTTGTTAATGCGACCTGCAAGCATTTTTTCTACAACTGCTGCTGGTTTACCCTCGTTAAGAGCCTGAGCACGTAAGATGTCTTGCTCTTTAGCAAGCTCTGCTGGGTCTACCTCTTCTCTTGAAACATATTTTGGAGCAGCTGCTGCAATTTGAAGAGCTATATCGTGACCAAGTTCTTGAAATGCGTCAGATTTTGCAACAAAGTCTGTTTCGCAGTTTAGTTCTAACAAAACGCCAATTTTTCCGCCCATATGAATGTACGAAAATACTGCACCTTCGGCAGCAACTCTGCCTGCTTTTTTGCTAGCACTTGCAATGCCTTTTTTGCGTAGCCACTCGATAGCTTTTTCTATGTTGCCATCGCAAGCTTCTAGTGCTTGTTTGCAATCTAGCATACCAGCACCACTTTTTTCTCTTAGATTTACTACATCTTTAGCTGTAAATGCCATTTGTTTACTCCTTAAATTTACTATTCTGCGTCGGTTTGTGGTTTAACTTCGGCTTCTACTTCTTCCTTGTTAGTTTCTGTAGAAGCTTCGTTTTCTGCTTCGGCTTGTTTTTTAGCAAGTAATGCTTCTTCGCCTTCTCTTGCTACAATTACAGCGTCAGCCATAGCACCAGCAATAAGTTTTACGGCACGAATAGCATCATCGTTACCAGGGATAACATAATCTACAGTGTCTGGATCGCAGTTGGTGTCTACTAAGCCAACAATTGGAATACCAAGACTACGAGCTTCGCGTACAGCGATGTATTCCTTGTGTGGATCGATTACAACAAGTGCACCTGGAAGTGTGTGCATTTCTTTAATTCCACCAAGGTTTTCTTCTAGTTTATCGCGTTCTGCTTTAAGCTTTTGAACTTCTTTTTTAGGTAATAAATCAAACTCTCCTGTTTGTTCCATTTGGTTTAATTTATTAAGCCTATCTATCCTTGCTCTGATGGTCTTAAAGTTTGTTAGAGTTCCACCTAGCCAACGGTTACCCATGTAAAATTGGCCGCAACGCTGAGCTTCCTCGATAATAGCATCCTTAGCTTGTTTTTTAGTTCCAACAAACAAAATAGATTTGCCGCTTTCGGCTACGCCTTTAATAAAGTCGTAAGCTTCGTCGATTAGGTTAACGGTCATCTCTAGGTCTAAAATATAGATATCGTTACGAGATGTAAAGATATACTTTTTCATTTTAGGGTTCCATTTACGAGTTGGGTGACCAAAGTGAACACCTGCCTCTAGAAGTTGCCTCATTGATACTACTGACATAACTTTTACCTCCTTGTTTATTTCCTCCCTACGGATCTTCTACTACGCCCACCAAATACTTGGCAACAGGTCGCAATATCCCCATAGGTGCGTGATCTTGTTTAGTTTAACATACCAAAAATATTTTTGCAAGGGTTTTTAAGGAATTTGTTTACTGATTTATTATAAAAAAATCCAAGCGCATGGCTTAGATTTTAAATATATATTAAAATTCTAATTCGCTTGAATTTTCTTGAGCTAAAGAAGAACCATCTTCTGTATGTTTAGTTGCGGTATTTTGATTTTCTTTAAGTTCCCAGTTGTCATTATTTTTTAAGTTATTATTATTTAAACTATTTGTATCATCTGGAACTTTAAACTTTACAGGATTTTTGTCATTTTTAGCGAATTCTATCATATCGGTAAAACTTTCATTGTTTTTTTGTGGATCAAAGTGTTCTAGTATGTTTTGTTTATCAGTATTCTCATTTTTCCTAATGTTTTTGGCCTTTATGTTTAAACTTGCACCAATTAAATCACTTGAAACAAGCAGCACCATAGACGCAGCAAGTAACCAATATAATCCGGTAACTATAGATACAACACAGCTAATTATCATTAGACCAACTAAAGGAGCTGTAGACCATAGCATAATATTTGATATTTTTTCTAATCTTTGTACTTTATTTGCAGTAGAATTTTCTTTTTTCATATTTACTCCTTTCATCGCATTTATTATACACACAATATTGTACTTTTGTCAATAGTCATAAGATTTATAGTTTATAAAAGTAAACTTTTAGTTCTCTATAAAGTTTAAATGTAAAAGAATAGATCCTTACGTCTGCGTGGCAATGCCACTCCGCTAAGGATGACAACAGAAGTTGTCGCCCCTTGTAAGGGGAGATGCCACAGGCAGAGGGGTAGTAAACTTGAGGATTACTATACAAATGATAACTAAAATAAGTAAAAAAAAGATCCTTCGATTTCGCGATAATGTTCTTAGACCATGTATCGCTCCACTCTGGACGACTAGAACAAGATTAATTGTGTGTACTTAAGTGAGATATGGATAAATGCAGCGATATTGAATGTCATTCTGAGCCAAAAGGCGAAAAATCTAAGATAATCAAAACATAAATATTTTTCTCACAAAAAAAGCTAAGCTCTGTTTTAGAACTTAACTTTTATATATTTTTTATTTATTAGTTTATTTGCCTTCGCCCTCGGCTTCGTCTAGTAGGCGGTTATATTCTGCAAATACTGCATCTATAACTGTATCGTCTAGCTCTACTTCAAACTTATCTTCGCCGTCTTTACCGCGAGTTACTTTAAATACTAAAGCTTCGTCCTCTTCCATGCCGTCTAATAATTCTACTGGTTGAAGGATTGCATAAAAGTTGCCGCGGTATGCGATACCAGCAATTTCTACAAAGTCGATTTCTTCGCCGTTAGCACTCATAAGAGTTACAACATCGTCGTTGTCGTCTACCATGTGCTCAATAGATTCTGGGATTTTTTCGTCTGCCATTATATATATTCTCCTTTTATTTTGGTGTTTTATCTAAATAGTTCTGTAGTATTATGGTTGCCGCTATTTGGTCTATCTGACCTTTGCGGTTTTTGCGGCTTGTATTGGTTTCTATAAGTATACGCTCTGCCGAAACCGTGCTAAGCCTTTCGTCCATAAAAACTATCGGTAAACTTGTATGCTCCCCCACTTTGCTAGCTAGTTCTCTTGCCATAATAGCACTAGACCCTTCGCTTCCGTCTAGCTTTAGTGGTAGCCCAAAGACTATGGTTTGAACTTGCAATTTTTCTGCCAGTTCTACAATATATCTAGCATCTAAGTAAGGCGTGCGACGTTTATACACTTCGTAAGGGGTTGCAAGTATTCCCATCGGGTCGCTTTTTGCTATACCTATACGAACTGTTCCAACATCTAATCCTAAATAAACCATATGTCCTTCTTACTATTTATCTACGGATTAAGAATATCATATATTTTAGCAGTTAGTCTATTGTTTTAAACTAATTTTTTAATTTTGAGCGGGTTTTGAAGAACTTTTTGTAGACTTTTTTTGTTTTTGCTTAGCCTCTTGCATCTTTTTTTCTGCCTCGTCTTTTAGTTCCATAAGTTTATCGCTTGCCTTATCGGTGCCCTCGTCTATTTTAGTAGCTAGTTTTTTATTTTTTGCAACTACAATGCCACCAACTACCATACCGAGTCCCACACCAATAAGTGTGCCTTTAATAAAATCTTCCATTTTATTTCCTCCTTGACTATAATATGTGTTTTTTTGTCGATTATTATACATGAGGATTTAAAAGCATTAAGATAGTTTATTTTGCACTATCAAAGACGACATTTGAATTTTTTATTGTTAGAATAGTATGTCTAAAATATAAAAATGATAACCAATTTACCGTCGTCCTGAGGAATCGACAGCGAGTCGAAGGATTTTTTATTTATTTGATTTTAGATTCTTCGCTCGTAAGTTCAGAATGACAATTAGGTTTTGTTATAATAATTTTGCCATCCTGAGGATTCCCGAAGGATCTAAGACCATAACCCCTCAGTCGGCAAAGCCGCCAGCTCCCCTTATGTAAGCTTGTATCTATACTTATAATTTTTTGTTTAGGGAGCCCTTAATCCCTCGCTTTCGTTGTAACCATTGCATTATTATTCGCAAGTTAAAAATTGGTTATTTATAAGTGAAATTTTTCTATCAAAAAAAAGACCACTAAGTAAGTGGACTTTTTTATTTATGTTTTTTATTCTTCGTCGTCTGTATCGTTTTTACGGTCTTTCTTTTTGTTATAGTTTGCTACAGCGTTTTTTACAACGCTTTCGGCTAGTGGACAAACATATTTTTTACTAGCAGGAAGGCTTCCACCTAATTTTTCTAATATTTGGGTACTTGTAATAATTAAACATTCGTCTAATGTTTTGTCTATCATTAAACTGGCAGCAACGCTAGCAGCAGCTATAATTGCAGGAGATCCAAAGGTTTGAAATTTTGCATCTACTACTTTATTGTCTTGAACACTTATATAAATTTTTACAATTTCGCCGCAGGTATCGTCTACTACTTTACCAACACCATTTGCACCTTTTATAACTCCTACATTTTGAGGGTTGTAAAAAATATCTAATATTGTTTTGTTATACATACTATAGTTCCACCTTGTTTTTATAAATTCTTACGGCAGAAATACTGCGTAGTTTTTTAACGACTTTTTGTAGTTTATTTACTGTGTAATCTATATCCTCTTTTGTGTTGTTTAAACCAAAACTAAAGCGGATTGTGCTACGAGCATCTTCGTCCTTGCCCATAGCAAGCAGAACATGGCTTGGCTCTAAGTTGCCAGCTGCACAAGCAGAACCTGTAGAAACACTTATTCCGTCACGATCTAACAGCATTAGTACAGATTCGCCCTCTGCACCTTCGAAGCTTATGCTTACATTACCTTGTAAACGTTGAGATGGGTGACCATTAAGAGAGATGTTATGGATCTTTTCGCTAACAGATTTTAAAAAGTATCTGCGTAAACTTTTTAGATATTTATTATTTTCGTCTATGTTTGCACATGCTCTTTCTACCGCACTGCCAAATCCAACTGCTGCCGGAACATTAATTGTACCAGCACGCATTCCGCGTTCTTGGCTACCGCCATCAATAATTCTGTCTATCTTTACTCCTTTACGAACATACAAAGCACCAACACCTTTTGGTCCATAAAGTTTATGGCTAGAAATAGATAAAGCATCTATTTTTATATCTTTAACATTTATGTCTATTGCACCAACTGCTTGCACTGCATCGGTATGAAAAATTACATCGTTAGCTCTAGCTAGTTCTGCAATAGCACGTATTGGCTGCAAACTACCTACTTCGTTATTAGCTGTCATTATGCTAATTAAAATAGTATCTGGACCCATAGCCTTTATAATTTCGGCATATTTTACAACGCCATATTCGTCTACTGGCACATAAGTAACTTTAAAACCTTCATCTTCTAATGCTTTGCAGCTTTCTAGTATTGCTGGGTGCTCGATAGCAGATGTTATAATATGATTACCTTTATTTTTATTAGCCCTAGCTATACCTTTGATTGCCCAGTTATCTGCCTCTGTGCCACCACTGGTGAAATATATTTCGTTAGCGTTTGCACCTATTGCTTTTGCTATTTTTGCCCTTGCCTCCTCTAGAGCATTATCTGCTTCGCGGCCAAGCTGATATATACTAGAGTTATTACCGTAAAACTTACCATATGCTTCTATCATATCGCGATACACTTCGCTAGAAATTGGTGTAGTTGCGGCGTTATCTAGATATACAAATTTCTTTTTTTCCATTAAACCATCTCCTTGTTTTATTGTTTACATTTTAACATTAGTATGGTTTATTGTCAATACACTTTATCAATATAATTGTTATAATTTTGCGGTTTTTTTATTGCTTACACCACTTTTAGCGTTAAAAATATATCGATTTTCGCAAAAAATACACTTTATCGGATAATAAAAAAACCGCTAAATAATAGCGGATTAAGATGCTTAAAAATATAAATATTTGAAATTTAAAACTAAATTAATAAACCAATCGGTTAAAATTGATGATTATTTTAGCGAAGTTAAAAAGTAATCGAACTCGCCTTCGGGTGTATAGCCCATTGTTCGTTTAATTTCCTTACCATTTTTGTAGGCTACAATAGTTGGCACAGCTTGCACATTATTAAGTATACTTAGCTCTGGATCTTTATCTATATCTATTTGCACAAAGGTAAAATTTGTGTATTTTTTTTCGGCAGCTTCTAATACTGGGTGCATCATTCTGCATGGTCCACACCAAACTGCAAAATAATCGACGACTGTAATGTTATCCTTACTTATCTGTTCTTTAAATTGGTTTTTATTTATTACTTGCATTAAAATATTCTCCTTTTGAAAATCCATTATTAAATATTAAGAAAAAATTTTGTAAGCATAATTTTATTATTTAATTATTTAACTTAAAACAAAAAACAATACAAATTATACACGATTTATTTATGATTTTTTATTTGTTGTAATGTTGATAAGTTAAGTAAACTAATAAAGAAATGTTACATAGACTATTTTACTTAATTTTATTATAAAATATACTTTTTTAAATCTTGTTTTACAATTAGGTTTTGAAGATGTGTATCTACATAAGATTTATCTACTTTAACATCGATTACTGGATGGTCACCAGTTGCATTAAAGCTAATATCTTCTAGTAGAAGTTCCATTATGCTATGAAGCCTTCTTGCACCAATGTTTTCGTTAGTTTCATTTTGCATAACTGCAATAGTAGCAATTTCGTCTATAGCATCTGGAGTAAACGATAATTTTATATTATCTACACCAAGAAGTGCCGAATACTGAACAAGTAAGCTATTGTCTGTGTTAGACAAGATATTTACAAAATCATCCTTTGTTAAACTTTCTAACTCCACAGTTATAGGAAAACGACCTTGAAGTTCTGGGATTAAATCCTCTATTTTGCTTATATGGAATGCACCTGCTGCAATAAATAAAATGTAGTCAGTTTTAATAGGTCCATATTTTGTTGTGATGGTTGAGCCTTCTACTATTGGCAAAATGTCGCGTTGTACGCCCTCTCTAGATACATCTGGCCCGCCGCCTCTACCAGACTCTTTACCAGTAATTTTGTCTATTTCGTCAATAAAAATTATGCCGTCTTGCTCTGCACGTCTTAGTGCTTCGGTGTTTACACTGTCCATATCGATAAGTTTGTCGCTTTCTTCCTGAACAAAAAGCCTAAAAGTATCTTCTACACTTAATTTCTTACGTTTTTTGCGTTTAGGAAGAATACCACCCATTATATCGCCTATGTTTATTTCTACCCCCGGCATCATTGGCATTGGAGCTGGGGCTTCTAATATATCTACCTCGATAATTTCGCTATTGTATTTACCAGCAAGAATATCCGAAGCAAGTTTTTCTTGACCGTTAGCTTCGCCGTATTCTTTAAACTTATCTTTTAATTTAGGAAATAGTATTTCTGCAATTCGATTAGAGGCTATTAAATTAGCCTTTGCTTCTACCTTACTAAATCTCTCACTTTTTACTAGCCTGATGCTAGCTTCTACAAGGTCACGAATCATACTTTCGACATCGCGGCCAACATAGCCAACTTCGGTAAACTTTGTGGCTTCTACTTTAATAAATGGTGCTTTTACAAGTTTAGCAAGACGCCTTGCTATTTCGGTTTTACCAACGCCTGTCGGACCTTTCATGATAATATTTTTAGGATAAACTTCTTCCCTTAGTTCACTAGACAGTTTACTGCGTCTGTATCGGTTTCGTAATGCTATAGCAACAGCTCTTTTCGCATTTTTTTGACCTATTATATTGCGGTCTAGTTCGGTTACAATATTTATTGGTGTTAATTCCATATTACACCTCCTCGATTGTCAAGTTTCCGTTTGTAAATATACAGATTTCGCCAGCAATCTTTAATGCTTTTTCGGCAATTTCTTTTGCTGATAGATCGGTATTATGTTTTAGTGCTTTTGCAGCAGCTAGTGCATAATTGCCGCCACTACCAATTGCACATATTCCGTCCTCTGGCTCTAGCACATCGCCAACGCCGGTAATAATTAGCATATGCTCTTTATCTGCCACTATCATCATAGCCTCTAATTGGCGAAGTGCGTTATCTCTACGCCAAAGCTGAGCAAGCTCTACCGCCGCCCTCATTAAGTTACCCGAATGTTTTTGAAGCATTCCCTCAAACTTTTCGCTTAAAGTAAAGGCGTCTGCAGTACCTCCAGCAAAACCTGTAACGACCTTGCCATCGTACAGTCTTCTTACTTTTTTTGCTGTGCCCTTAAATACCACGCTTTCGCCCATGGTAACTTGACCATCGCCAGCTACAACAATTTGCTTGTCTTTTTGTACACCTATAATGGTTGTTCCTTTTAGTTGATTCATAAATTCTCCTTGCTGTAATTTATAATTTAAATGTATTTTAACAAAATTTTTTATGTTTGTAAATTAATAAAAATGTTATAAATTTAAAAATTTTGCTATATTTTCCATTTCTTTAATACCGCGATTGAAGTATTCCAGTTTTCGCTGATGCTTATCTTTAACATTGGTAATTACTGGAAGAATTCCAAAATTTGCATTCATTGGCTGAAAATTGGTTTGATCTGCAGTACTTATATAATTTGTAAGTGCACCAATAATAGTGTTATTACCCCAGTTAATCTGAGGTTTCCCCATAAGATTATTATACATACCAATTGCTGCAACAAGCCCGCTTGCTATACTTTCTACATAGCCCTCTACACCACCAATTTGACCTGCAAAAAAGATATTTGGATGGGTCTTTAACATAAAATTGTTTGTTAAATACTTTGGAGCACAAATATAAGTGTTGCGGTGCATTACTCCATATTTTACAAACTCGGCTTTTTTTAGTGCAGGAATCAGACTAAACACCCTCTTTTGTTCGCCAAAGGTTAAGTTTGTTTGAAACCCTACCATATTGTACATATTGGTTAAGTTACTTTCTTTTCGTAATTGCACAACAGCAAATGGCTTATTACCACTGTTATCTACAAGTCCAACGGGACGAAGTGGCCCAAATCTAAGCGTGTCTAAACCTCTTTTTGCCATTATTTCTATAGGCATGCAACCCTCGAACACATTTACATTTTCAAACTCTTTAAGTTCTACGCTTTTAGCGTTAATAAGTTCTTGTATAAAGTTATAGTATTCCTCTTTGGTTAGCGGACAATTAATATAGTCGCTTTCGCCTTTTCCGTATCTACTTGTTGTAAAAGTTAAATTTTTGTCTATGGTAGTAGCGTCAACTATTGGTGCAGAAGCATCAAAAAAATACATTCTGCCATCTTCGCCCAAAAGTTTTAAAATTTCGTTATAAAGGTTTCCACTTGTAAGTGGTCCAGTGGCTATAATTGTTGGAATGTCAGTATCTATCTGAGTAACTTCGCCATAGATAATTTCTACATTAGGCAAATTTTTTATTGTTTCTGTTACCTTATCTGCAAACAAGTTTCTGTCTACCGCAAGAGCCGACCCCGCAGGCACGCTAACCTGTTTTGCTATTTTTAAAAGCAAAGAGTCTAAAAGTTCTAGCTCGGCTTTTAGCATACCACTAGCAGTAGACATCTCGGTACTTTTTAGCGAATTACTACATACTATTTCGGCTAAGTTTTTGTTACAATGTGCGGGCGAAAATTTAATAGGTTTTTGCTCGTACAACCTAACACTTATGCCTCTTTTTGCTAACTGATAAGTGGCCTCGCAACCTGCAAGACCACCTCCTATAATATTTACAATCATTAAATTTTCCTTAAATTTTTAATTTGTAATTTGCTCATTTTCGTTATCTTCGTTTTTTTCTGCAGAATTATCTTCTATAGGATCACGCCTATTAAACCCGCATTTAGGACAACTAGTAACTTTGTTTTTACTATAAAGTTTTACTATCATTTGCTCTTTGCAATTAGGACATTCCTCGTTTGCTGGTATATCCCAACTTACAAAGTCACAAGATGGATATCCCTCGCAGCCATAAAAATATTTACCTTTTTTACTTTTTAGTCTGCGTACATTTTTTCCGCATTTAGGGCACTTTGCAACAACAATTGGCTGATCTTCTTCTAATGGCTTTGTATTTTTACATTTAGGGAAGTTTGGACAAGCTAAAAACTTGCCGAACTTGCCTGTTCTTATTACCATTTTAGCACCACATTTATCACAAATTACGTCGCTTTCTTCGTCTGGAATTTTAGCATTGTCACCACTAGATAATGCTTCTTTTATGTCTTTTTCGAAAGGGCCATAAAACTCGGAAACCACTTTTTGCCAATCTTTGCCCATGTATTCTATGTCGTCTAGAGTGTCTTCCATTTGAGCAGTAAAACCAATATCCATAATATTAGTAAAGTGCTTAATTAGATAGTCCACAGCGGCACGACCAAGTTCGGTAGACTTTATTGCTTTACCCTTTTCCTTTTCTATGTAACCTCGATTGTACAATACTGTTATAGTTTGATTATAGGTTGCTGGTCTACCTATGCCCTTGTCTTCCATTGCTTTTACAAGTGTACCTTCGTTGTACCTTGCAGGAGGCTTTGTAAACTTTTGTTCTGGCTTAAGTTCTTTTTGCTCAAATTCGTCGCCCTCTTGTATGTCTGGAAGTTTAGCTGTAGCCTGATCTTCGTCTTCTACAACATTATTATAAAGAGCAGTATAGCCATCAAAAATTGGGGTTCTACCCGTTGTTTTAAACATATACCCGTTATTTACTATATCTACACTTAAGCTGTTATAACTAGCATCTGCCATTTGACTAGCTAAAAAGCGATCGTAAATAAGTTTGTATAGTTTATACTCGTTTTTACCAATAAGAGGCTTCATTTTTTCGGGGGTATTTTCTAGACTAATTGGACGTATTGCCTCGTGTGCGTCCTGAACATCTTTTTTGTTTTTGTAAACCCTATTGTATGACGGCAAGTATTTTTCGCCATAATTATCTTTTATATAAGCTTTTGCCATAGCTTGAGCTTCGGGACTAATACGGGTGGAGTCGGTACGAATATATGTAACTAGTGCAAGCTTTCCGCCTGTTGTAAGGGTTGCACCCTCGTACAATGTTTGTGCAGTGCTAGAAATCACCTTTAAACTCATACCAAGTTTATTCCCTGCCTCTGTTTGCATAGTAGAAGTTGTAAATGGTGCACTTGGGTGCGAATATGTTACCGATTTTTTTACGGTTTCTGCTTTAAAAGTACCATTAGAAATTTTGGACAATATTTCGTCCATCTGATCTTTGGTCTTTACTTTTTTGTCCTTACCAATATTTAGCGTAGCTTTAACAACTTCGGCACTGCCTTGTTTATTTAATAAGGCGGTAAGCGTCCAATATTCTTCGGGCTTAAAATTTTCTATCTCGCGGTCGCGGTCGACAACAAGCCTTAGAGTTACACTTTGAACCCTGCCCGCACTCATGTTAGACTGAATTTTGCGGCAAAGTATTGGGCTTAGTTTATAACCAACAAGCCTATCTAAAACTCTTCGGGCTTGCTGAGCATCCACTAATTTTTGGTCGATAGGTCTAGGTTTTTTTGCAGCCTCTTGTACTGTCTTTTTTTCTATCTGGTTAAAAGCTATTCGGCAATTAGAGTTTTTATCTATGCCAAGTACTTCGCAAATATGCCAAGCAATAGCCTCGCCTTCGCGGTCTGGGTCGGTTGCTATTAAAACGCCGTCCGAATTTTTATAGTCGGAAAGAATTCCTGCAACTGTCTTTTTTTTATCACTAGAAACTACATATTCCGGCTTAAAGTTATGCATAACATCCACTCCTAAGCCTTTGGTTGGTAAATCTCTAATATGACCAAATGTAGGCACAACTTTATAGTTGTCGCCCAAATACTTTTGCACACTTGGCTGTTTACCAACACCTTCTATTAGAACTAATGTCTTCATAAAATCTCCTAGTTAGTTAGCTTTATTAGTCTTATTCTTTGCATATCACCATAGCATATTAGCACACTACTACAACCATTGTCAAACGACAATTTACAAATATTTATTGGCTGACCGCCTTACCATTTTTTATAAAAAAATAGTAAAAAACTTTTTTATTTTTCTTAATTTTTGCCATACTTAATTATTTTTATAATGTAAGTCTTAAGATAAATCACTATACAAAATTTACTACCGATATTCTATATAATAATGTAAATAATAAGAATAAAAATTATTTTTTGATTTTGGATTCTGCAAATTGTTTACCATACTTAGAGCTTTCTTTTTTGTATGCCTTGTCTATTTTTTTATAGTTTACTATTGTGGTTTTTAATTTGTTATTTTTTACAATAACTACCTGATTATTTGCAATGGTTAAATAATTGCCTTTGCCTAAAAATAACGTTTGATTTACATGAGCTTGGTAACATTCGAGGTCTTCTACTAAACCCATACTTCCCGAATATCTATGCAAACTATAATGTACTACTATACCTTTATTTATAACACCCAAACCTTTGTAATCGTTTAGCGGTTTTGCGTATGGCTCGTAATCTAGTGTATGCTCTATTGTGCTTCCAAGTAGCACACTACCAGCACTATCCCCTATATAAATTGTGCCACTATTTATGCGATTTTTTAGTTCCGTAAACCAATCTATTTTAATAAGTTCATCCTTAAGGGCACAGACGTTTCCGCCACTTACAAATATAATATCTGCCTTTGTTGATTTGTGTGTATGCGAAGTTAATGTACTAATATTGCTTTTATTTATACCACAATTTTGTAACGCTTGTCTGCAGAGTGCTAGATAATATTTGTTAGCAGTATCCGCAAAGGGCACAAATAAAACCCTAGCTTTGCTAGGTTTGATATGTTTGCATTTGAGTGCTTTTTTAATAAGATTTGCAGTTGGAAGCATTTTAGAAAAGCTAGAATACATAAATATATATTGATTTTTTTGCACTTTTTCACCTATATTATTTTAATAAAACTGTACAAATAATTTATTTTTTGCATTTTTTACATTTTTGATTGAAAAATTTAGTAAATTTATCAATACAATTAAAAAATTGCATCAAAAAAATTAACAATTAAAATACTAGTTGATAAAAATTAGAAGTTGATTTTTTTACCACCCCAAGGATTTCTAACATTGTAAGTGTACTTGCAAGTTCGCTTGCGTTAGAATTAACTTGTTTGCAAATTTCGTCAAAATGAAGTTCACCATTTTTTAGACATTCTACAATTTTTAAACTAAAAACATCTAGCTGAAGTTTAGTCTGTTTTTTTGTTTGCTTTGGCTTAATGTTAAGTCTGTCTAAAATTTGGCTACTGGTAATTGTAAAGCAGTCTGGCATTTCGTTTATAAGATCATTTGTACCATAGCTTTGTGGGCTAGTTATATTACCCGGCAAAACAAAAAGTTCTCTATTTTGTTCTAAGCAAAAAGCTGCCGTACTGGTTGCTCCGCTTTTTCTGCCTGCCTCTACTACAAAAACACCTAAAGATAGCCCACTAATAATCCTATTTCGCCTAATAAAGGAATATTGTCTTGGTCTAACATATGGTCGATATTCGCTTACAAGTAGTCCGTTTTGTTCTATCTTTTTGCTTAGTTCGGTATTTTGAGCTGGGTATACATTATCAAGCCCACCCGCAAGCACAGCAATTGTTTTACCTTTAGCTTCTAATGTGCTTACAGCCACACATGTATCTATACCATAACTAAGACCACTTACAGTAACCAAACCCGCATCTGATAAATCTTTTGTAAATTTATTAGCAACATCTCTACCATAGTTAGTAGGAGTTCTTGTACCTACAATTCCTATTTTATTTTTGCTTAACAAATTAATATCGCCTTTTGTATAAAGGACAACAGGAGGATCTGCAATATTTTTTAATATATCTGGATACATTGAGCTTGCAATAGTAACTGCGGTTATATTAAATTTTTCTAGGTCTTTAGTAACCAGTTCTTCTACACTGTTATAGCCCAAAATATCTAACCGCTCCAGCGAGCCCGATGGCAATAAATCTATTATATTTTTACGTGCACTATTAATAAAAATATCACTTGGATTCTTTAAGATTTTTAGCACTTCTGTAAAGTGTTTATGGGTTAACCCTAGTGTATCTAAGTACATTATTGCAATATCGTTTTGAGTATACATTTGTTTCCTTATTTAGTAATATATTTATCTTTTTTGCATTTGTATAGCAATATTTACATATTTTTGCTTAGTTTTTGCAGTTTTTACAACTGAATTTTATCAATATTTCTATAGCTTATAGCTTCTGCAACATGGCTAGCAAGGATATCTTTTTCGCCAGCTAAGTCTGCTATTGTTCGAGCAACTTTTAAAATACGAGTATACCCACGAGCAGACATACTAAACTTATCAAAAGCCTGTTGTAAAATTTGTTCGCCAAGAGGATCTAGTTTACAGTATTCTTTAATTTGCTTGCTATTCATTTTTGCATTGCAGTAAATATTTGTACCTTTAAACCTTTCTGCCTGAATTTTGCGTGCTGCGTCTACTCGCTGTTTAACATTAAAACTACTTTCTTCGTTAGCTTCGCCCCTTAGAGATACAAATGATACTCTATCTACATCCACCTTAATGTCTATTCTATCTAGCAGGGGTCCAGATAATTTTTTTAGATACTTACTAATTTGAGCTGGTGTGCACGAACAAGATAATTCACGGCTGCCATAGTTTCCACATGGGCAAGGATTCATACTGGCAACTAATATAAAGTTTGCAGGATACTCGTAGCTACCCGATGCTCTTGACACTGTAATTATGCCGTCCTCTAAAGGTTGACGCAAGGTTTCTAGACAGCTACGACTATACTCAGGCATTTCGTCTAAAAATAATACACCGTTATGGGCTAAGCTAATTTCTCCCGGTTTGGCATCCTTTCCGCCGCCAGTGAGAGCTACATTGGTTGCAGTATGGTGAGGCGATCTAAATGGACGCGAGGTAATAACACCTTTGTCTGGATCTAGTACGCCTGCTATGCTATGTATTTTTGTAATTTCTAATGCTTCATCAAATGTAAGATCTGGTAGAATGCTTGGAACGCATCTGGCTAGCATAGTTTTACCCGCTCCCGGTGGGCCAGCCATAAGTATGTTATGACCTCCACTTACAGCAATTTCCATTGCACGTTTTACCGCTTGCTGCCCCTTTACTCTACTAAAATCTTCGGTAAAGGAAGAATGTTCAACTTTCCAAACATTATTTTTTACCGGCTCTTTATTAAGTTCACCATTTACAAAACTTACAACCTCGGCTAGCGTATCCATTGCGTATACGCTTATACCTGTTATGTAGCTAGCTTCTTTTTGATTGGCATTAGGCACTATAAATTTTGTATATCCCTTTTCTCGTGCGGATATTAAAAGTGGAAGTATTCCTCGTACAGCTTTTATACTACCATCTAACCCAAGCTCCCCCACATATACATAGTTTTTAGATGTGGCTTTAACTTGCTCACTAGCAGAAAGTATGCTTATAGCTATAGCAAGGTCAAAGCTAGGACCCTCTTTTTTTGTATTTGCTGGTGCAAGGTTAACAGTTATTCTATTGGTAGGAAACTTAAGCAAGCTATTTTTTATAGCCGAGCGTACACGTTCCTTGCTTTCCTTAACGGCAGTATCGGGAAGACCAACAACGTCGTAAGCAGGAAGCCCCATGTTGATATCTACCTCTACATCTATTTTGTACCCATTAAGGCCATTTAAGCCAAAGCTATATATTTTAGAAAGCATTTTGTAATTCCTTATCTGTTTAATTGTACCACATACGTAACTTATTTGCAAACGATAGATAATTTTATGTGCTAAAAAATAGATTAGTAAATAACTCGCATTTTATATAACGTAAATTTAAATTTGACCAAATAAAAAACTGGGGTAATTCCCAGTTTTTTAACTTTTAGCCTTTACGAGCACGTTTTCTTGCAGCTTCACTCTTCTTTTTGCGAGCAACACTTGGTTTTACATATGCTTCGCGTTTGCGAATATCGCCAATGATGCCATCTTTTTGGCATTTGCGTTTAAAGCGTTTAATTGCACTTTCTACACTTTCGTTTTCGCCTACTTTAACGGTTGACATAGTTTCACCCCCTTTGCTCTAAGTTTACGTATTTAGTTTAACATACCTAAAAATTATTGTCAATAATTTAAAAAATATTATTGATATATTATTTATTAATTAGCTCTGCGATTACACCATCATTATATATGTTTTTAATCTGTACATTTAAAATATCGTTAGACTTATAGTTACCTTTTACATAACACAAAATGTAGTTAGGTGTGTGTCCAGTGCAATAACCGTTAGCGTCCGCTTGTTTTTCAATTATTACTTGATAACTTTTACCAAAGTTGGATTCTAAAAACTTTTGCTTGCTAGCACTTGATATGTCTGCCAAAATTTTTGCACGCTCTTTAACATTGGTTGCAATATTTTTATACTTAGCTGCCACAGTGCCCGACCTACTGCTATACACAAAAACATGCATATCTGCAAAGTTTGCATTTTTGCAAGTTTCTAAAGTTTGCTTAAAATGATCTTCGGTTTCGGTAGGAAAACCAACAATAACATCGGTAGTAATACCAGCAAACGGAAAATATTTACGAATGAGCTCTACTTTTTGCAAATATTCTCCAGATGTATAGTGACGATTCATCATTTTTAAAGTGTGGTCGCTACCACTTTGCATGGACAAATGAAAATGGTCGCAAAAATTAGGCATACTACTTAAATACTCTAAAAGTTCTTTTGTTACAACATTAATTTCTAACGAACTAAACCTAAAACGCATTTTGCGATTTTTAAACATTTTAGCTAGGCTTAAAAAATTTGTTCCATCTTTAAAGTCGCTACCATAACTAGAAAGGTTTATGCCTGCAAGGACAACTTCGTTTATACCCTCGGCTTCCATAATGTTTAGCTCTGAAATAAGCTCGCAAAGTGGCCTGCTTTTTTCGCGACCACGAAGATATGGTATTAAACAATATGTACAAAAATTATTGCACCCTTCTTGGCACTTTAGTACGCCACGCGTTCTGCTAGTTGTTTGTACCAGCGATTGATTAAACTCTAGCCCATAATCTTTGCAAATTTGCTTTGCAATTTCCATTTTGTTTTGTGTGCCAATAACAAACTTTACATTAGGATTAGTTGTAAAATTGTCACTATTATTTTGCGACGCACAACCACAAACATATATACTAGCATTTGGATTAAGCTTGATAAGTTTTGTTAGCATATTGCGGCTTTTTCTCTCGCCCTCGTTAGTTACAGCACAAGTATTAAGAACATAAATATCCGCCGGCTTAATGCCAAAAACAACATTTAAACCAGTGCTAGAAAGTGCCCCAGCTATGCGGTCGGTTTCGTACTGATTTACCTTACAGCCTAAATTTATTAATGATACTGTCCTCATTGGATTTTCCTTATTTTTAAATTTTTTATGTATTTTTACACTTTTTGTTAAGTATTTTTGCGTTTTTTTATCTAATCTTTAATTATTTAGCATTTGCGATATTACAGCAGTGGCTGCTATACTTGCCGTTTCGGTACGCAGTATTCGACTACCTAAACCAACTATTATTGCACCCGAATTTTTAAGTAATTTTATTTCGTCCTCGCTAAAACCGCCCTCTGCACCTATCATAATAGCAACCGATTTTGGAGCATCATTTGACATAGACTTTATATAATTAGTTAAGCTATCTTTTTCTTCCGCCTCGTAGCAAACAAAAAATTTATCGTAATTTTTTATAGCTTTGCAAACATCTGTAATATTTAATCCGCTATTTATTTTTACGGGCAAACTTCTACCGCACTGTTTGCATGCGTTAATTGTTACCTGCTCTAATTTTTCGGGTTTAGATGATGTTGGTTTTACATCGCAAAATTTACTATAAAACACAAAAAGTTCGCTTGCACCAAGTTCAGTAATTTTTTGAGTAATTATGCTTAGTTTATCACCTTTTGCAAGTGCTTGGTAAACATCTATTTTAATTTTGGGATTAGCTATATTTTTGCTTTTAGAAATTATTTTAACCTCGGCAAATTTTTTAGTGATCCCCGCAATCGTTGCCAAGTAGTTATATTCGTCGCCGCAAAAAAGTTCGATGTTTTCGCCAACTTTAGTCCGCATAACATTTACTAGATGATGAAATTCTTCGTTTTCTAGTTTGTAAACTTGATTTTCTTTTAAAGGCTCGCTAATATAATATCTTTTAAGTTTCATAATAATCCTCATATTTATTTTACACAACTTTTATAAAGTTTGCAAGCATAAAATAAAGACTAGAATTTGCTAGTCTTTATTTATATTTTATTTTTTTAAGATTTCTTATATTTTAGAAATAAATCCTTTCTTTTTTGTGTACTGGTTTTGGTCTATACTGCTATCTAATTGTTCCACTAAGTCTTTTTGAGATTTAGTTAAACTTTTTGGCATTTCCACTATTATTTTTGCAAACAAGTCGCCATAGCCACTGCGATTAAGTATTTTAGTACCTTTGCCCCTAACTGTAATAATAGTTCCAGTTTGTGTTAATGGTGGTATTGTTATAACTAGTTTTTCGTTAATACCAGCAATCTCTACCTTTTTACCAAGTAGTGCTTCGGTAAATGACACATAAACATCTTCTAATACATCGTAATTATCGCGTTTAAGTACTTTATGGTTAGATACTTTTATAAGTAACTGCACATCTCCAGAAGGTCCACCATTTCTGCCTGCCTCGCCCTGACCCCTAAGGGTAAGAATAGTATCATTATTTACCCCACCCGGAATATTAATTTCGATATTTCGATTATTTCGAGTGTAGCCGTCACCATTACATTTACTACATTTTTCTGTAATCTTTTTGCCCGTCCCATGGCACTCTGGACATACAGACTGCGATACCATTTGTCCAAACGGCGTATTTTGCGAATTTGTTACTTGCCCACTTCCACGACATCTAGAACACGTAGAATAAGCCGTACCATTTTTTGCACCTGTAGAATTACAAGCACTACAAGCTTCGGTTCGAGTTAAGTTTATAGATTTTTTGCAACCAAAGGCGGCTTCTTCAAAACTTAAGTTTACCCTAACTTGAATATCTGCACCCTGCATTGGACTATTACTGTTTCTGCGACTACCGCCACCAAAACCGCCAAAGCCACTAAAGATATTACTAAAAATATCTTCAAAACCGCCAAAGCCACCACTGCTGAAACCACTACCGCCTCCAAAACCGCCAGCCATGCCATTAGGGTCGCCGTAGTTGTCGTAGTTAGAGCGTTTTGTGCTATCTGATAAAACCTCGTATGCTTCGTTAACTTCTTTAAGTTTTTCTGCCGCTTCGGGGTTACCTTGGTTAAGGTCTGGATGATATTTTTTTGCCATTTGTCTATAGGCTTTTTTTATCTCGTCGTCCGATGCCGACTTATTTACTCCCAATATACTATAGTAATCTTTACTCGCCATGTAACAATGTAACTGCATGGCATTTAGCCATGCAGTACTCCTTTTTAAATTGTTTTTTATTAAATTTATAGTTTTTTGTATTAAATTTGCAGTTTTTTAAATTGAACTTAATCCTTTGGAGTTCGTCGCCACTCGCTAAGTCGGACAAATTTTATTTGTAGCATTTATAATATATGGCATTGGTTTAACATATGCTAGCCGTCATGCCTTTGTTAATAAAAGTTTCTTCGACTACGCGTAAATATGCTACTAGCATATGTTACGTTCCACTTTGGACGACGAAAATAAATATTTATTATAAGCTAAACATCTAACTCATAGTGTAAATTATTTGCAACTCTAGTTAAAAGCTTAGAATTAGATGCTAGACAAAGAAGCTAAGTTGTACCCCTCGCGGATTTTACTACCTGTAAATGACAAGTGGACAACAGCTGTTTCTGCAGTATAGCGATAATTAAATACCTTAGATTATAACTTTTAGAAACGTGTTAAAAGCTTAGAATTAGTTGTTAGGCTAAGATGCGTAGTCTTTGACAGATAGGAGTTTACTTATACGTAAATGACTATTTGGCTAAGGCAAGCATCTAACGCATAACACAAATTATAAGCTTTTAACCCTATTCGGTTTTAAAGTCTTGGAAGTTATTAGGATCTGTAGAACTACCGCCATTAGCCCCGCCGTTTGGGTTTGCACCTTGGTAAAGTTTAGTAAAAATTTCGTTAGAAACTTTTGTTAAATTTTCTAGGGCTGGTTTTAGTTTTTCTATATCATCGCTATTTTTATAAACTTCTTTAGCGTTAGCAATCTCTCCGTTTAATTTGGTTTTATCTTCTTCGGTAAGTTTATCGGCACTATCTTTATCGCTAAGTACCTTTTCTATGCCTGCAATCATTTGGTCTAGACTATTTTTTGTATCTACAACCTCTTTACGTTTTTTATCTTCTTCTGCGTATTTTTCGGCATCTTTTACAGCTTTATCTATATCTTCTTCGCTTAGGTTAGAGCTTGCAGTAATGGTGATATCCTGAGATTTACCAGTGCCTAGGTCCTTAGCAGAAACATGAACAATACCGTTTGCATCTATATCGAAGGTAACTTCTATTTGAGGGACGCCTCTTGGTGCTGGTGGAATATCTTTAAGTTCGAACCTACCAATGGTTTTATTATAGGCAGCCATTTCTCTTTCGCCCTGAAGAACATGAATATCTACGCCTGGTTGATTATCTGCAGCGGTAGAAAATACTTGAGATTTTTTTACTGGAATTGTAGTGTTACGTTCTATAAGTTTTGTAAACACACCACCCATTGTTTCTATACCAAGCGAAAGTGGAGTTACATCTAGTAGAAGAACGTCCTTAACTTCGCCGCCAAGAACACCTGCTTGAATAGCTGCACCAATTGCAACGCATTCGTCTGGGTTAATGCCGGTAAATGGGTCTTTGCCTATAAACTTTTTAACTTCTTCTAGTACCATAGGTACACGAGTAGATCCACCTACCATAATAATTTTAGATACATCGCTTTTGCTAAGTTTAGCGTCCGAAAGTGCTTTTTGAGTAAGGTCGATAGTTTGCTTTACATAGCTCTCTATCATGCTTTCGAACTTAGCACGAGTTATGGTTTTTTCTAGGTGTTTTGGTCCAGTGCTGTCTGCTGTAATAAATGGCAAACTAACGGTGCTAGATTGCACACCAGATAGTTCTATCTTGGTTTTTTCGGCAGCTTCTTTTAGGCGTTGCATTGCCATTTTATCGCCCGAAAGATCTATACCAGTTTCGGCTTTGAACTCGTTAATTAGATATTCGATAATTTTGTTATCAAAATCGTCGCCACCAAGACGGTTATTACCAGCAGTTGCAAGAACTTGGAAAACTCCGTCTGCAATTTCTAGAACAGAAATATCAAAAGTACCGCCGCCAAGGTCGTATACAAGAATTTTTTGACCCTTGTCGTCCGCTGCTTTATCTAACCCGTAAGCAAGAGCAGCTGCAGTTGGTTCGTTTATTATTCTTAGCACTTCTAGCCCTGCAATTTTACCTGCATCCTTTGTTGCTTGACGTTGGCTGTCGGTAAAGTATGCAGGAACAGTAATTACCGCTTTTTCTACTTTTTCGCCAAGATTTTTTTCTGCATCTGCTTTTAGCTTACCTAGTATCATTGCAGAAATTTCTTGTGGTGTATAAGTTTTTCCATGTGCTTTTACTTTTACATCGCTACCCATATCTCTTTTAATAGAAATAATAGTGTTGTCTGGGTTAGCAACGGCCTGACGTTTTGCAATTTGACCTACCAATCTTTCGCCATCTTTTGAAAAACCTACTACAGAAGGCGTTGTACGATTACCTTCCGAGTTGGCGATAACTGTTGGGTCGCCGCCCTCCATTACTGCTACGCAGCTGTTTGTTGTACCTAAGTCGATACCTATAATTTTACTCATAATATATACTCCTTTTTATTTGTTTTATTGATTATTTTGTGTATTCGCCAATTTCTACCATGGCGTATCTAATAATTTTGTCGTTTGACACTAGTTTGTAACCTTTTTGGTAAACGCTTGTAACAACATTGTCTTTAGCTTTGTCTGTTACCGCTGTTTTACTTATTGCGTTGTGCAAATTACTATCAAACTGCTGACCAATTGCTTCAATTTCGGCAACACCCATGTTTGTTATCGCTTTTTTTAGGCTGGTAAATATCATATTGTAGCCCTGCTTTTCTGCTCCCTCTTTTGTAGAAGATAATGCGGTTTCAAACTGGTCTAATATTGGTATTATTTGCATGGCGACATTTTCGGTTGCGTTATTAACAGCGTCGGACTCTATGTTTTTATTGCGTTCTTTATATCGCTCTAAATCTTTTTTATAACTAACTGCTATACGCTGATTATTAAGCATCTCATCTTTTGCTTGTTTTAACTCTTTTTCGGTTTTTGCTAAAGCCGATGTAAGTTCTGCAAATAATTGCTTAAATTGTTCTTGAGCTTGATCTTCGTTGGTTTGATCGCAATTACAATGTTCGCCATGTTCGTGATTACAGTCGCATTTATTTGTGTTTTCACATTTGCAATCATCGTTATTTTGCTTACAATTGCAGTTATCGTGAGCGTGCTTACTTTCACATCCGCAATCGTTATGATGCTCGCTTGTCTGCCCGCCGCAACCGCAATTGTCATTTGGTGTACAATTGCAATCTTCGCCGCAAGTACAAGCTTTATTATTTGTGTTTTGATTATCTTTTTGTTTCATACCTACTCCTTATCTGTTATATCTTTTATTTTATCTGACACTTCTTTTAATACCGATATAGCCTTGGCGTAATCCATGCGTACCGGCCCAACTATACCTGCAGAAAAGGTTTTATCACCTTTTAGTTTATAGGTTGCTGTGACTATTGAACAATCGGGATTTTCGGCAGTGCCACCAAATTCTATGTTAATTTTTATATCATCATCATTTGCAATAACTGGCAAAAGTTCGTCGGAATTATCTAGTAGTTTTATTGCTCTTTTTAGTTTGGTTATGTCCTCAAATTCGGGATACTCCATAAATTTTTCTTTACCGGCAACCCTAAACTTTTTTATTGCGTCGTCACGACTTATTATTGTATCGATAATTTTTTCAAATATTTCTTTATATTTTAGTAGTTCTGAACTGACTATCTGACCGCGATTTTCTAAAGCTGATAATGGTTTACCTACAAATAATTTGCACATTATTTTAGTAGCTTCGTCTAAATCTTCTTCGCTAACATTGCCTAGATCTGCCATTTCGCTTATTGCACCCATATCGGTAACAACTACAACCAGCTGCGACCTAGCAGATATAGAAACCAACTTTATTTGCTGTATAGTTGCATCACTTGCACCCATGTACACAACACTTGCATAATTTGCTACATCACTTATTGTCTTTGCCGACCTCTCGATAATGTCATTTAAATTAACCAATTTGTTGGTAAAATTAGATTGTATGGTCGCAAGCTCTGTTGTGGTAAGCTTTTTTGTTGGCATTAACTCTTGAACATATTTTTTGTACCCCTCACTTGTTGGAACTCTTCCGCTAGAGGTATGGATATGTGCAAGATAACCAAGTTCTTCCAAACTCATAAGTTCGTTACGAATGGTCGCGGAACTTACATCTGGCAAATATTCTTTTTGTATAGCTTTGCTAGAAATAGGTTCGCCACTAGACAAATTACTTTCTACCACAGCCTTTAGAATTTTTTCCTTTCGCTTACTTAACTTCATTACTCTCCTACCACTTTAGTTATTGTATCCAAAGATAGTACATTATATTCCAAAAATTAGCAATCTCGTTATTTGAGTGCTAACAGTAGGTATATTAACACTGCTAAAATACATTGTCAACAATTTTATGACGTTTTTTTAAAAAATTTTTGACTTTTTTTGACTTTTAAATTTTTAGCATAAAAAAAATAGCCAGATTGGCTATAGAAATTAATATGATATATACTTATTGTAGATATATAGAACTGTGTTTAAGTCAATTATATATCATATAAAAGGTCCTTCGATTACGCAGTATTATACCATTGGTATAAGTACCGCTCCACTTTGGACGAGGGAAATACTAGAAGTTATTCTAAACCTTTAAACGGCAAGAATTAGCCGCTAAACTAAGTATGTAATCTTTTACAGATAGTAGCTTAACTAGCGTAAAAAAAACTACAAACTTTAAACGGCGAAATTTAGCACAAGACAAGTGCTCGGCATTTTGCAATACGGAGTACTATAGCGTAAATGACAAGTGTTACAAAGTGCCAGTAAACGTAGTATTGTGCTAAATTTCGCCGTTTAAACTAGTTCGTAGATTATACGATTCAACACCAAGTATCCCTTATCTGATGCTTTTATTACTCCATTAGCATCTAGGATTAAAAAGCCATTTTTTATAAGGTTAGCTAGTTTATCTTTTTTTGTTACTAAAATATTTTCGCCAAATTCGTATTGAAATTGTTTTGGATCTAAACCCTTAGAAGTTCTAAGAGAAAGCATGATGGCTTCCTCGCGTTTTTCATCTTTGGTAAGTTCTTTTGCTGCAATTACAGGAGGCTTCCCATCTTCTGTAATGCTTTTATGATAATCAAACACGGAATCGGTATTACTAAACCTTACACCTGCAACATAACTATGAGCAGATACTCCAAAACCTAAGTAATCAGTACGATTCCAGTATACTTGATTATGATAGCTTGCAAAGCCGGGTTTTGCAAAATTAGAAAGTTCGTAACGATTGTAACCATTTGCTTTTAAGGCATTGGTTACCATATTATACATATTGACAACTTTGTCCTCGGGCAAAATATACTCTACCCCTTTATCTACCAATGCTTTAAGTTTAGTTTTGTCTTCTACTTGAAGCATATAACAACTAATATGCGGTATATTTAATAAAAGCAGATGTTTAATTGTATCGTCAACATCTTTGGTTGTTTGGTCTGGGTATCCGATAATTATATCTGCATTAATATTAGAAATACCTTGATCGCGTAAATTAGCAATGGCTAAGTCGAAATCTTTAGCTGTATGAGTTCTACCCATATGCTTTAATACTTTATCACTTACACTTTGTAGCCCCAAACTAAATCTATTTACGCCCGCTAATATATATTCGCGAATTTTAGATTTTGTAACTGTGTTAGGGTTAACTTCTATAGTAATTTCTGCCGTATTTTTTACACTAAAGCTTTTATATATGCAGGATAATATATCCCTGATTTCGTAATTATTTAAACAACTTGGAGTGCCGCCGCCAATAAAAACACTGCTAACACAAAAGTATTGGTTATATTCTTTTGCACGCATTTTAATTTCGGCTATTAAGTCCTTTACGTATTTAGACTTTTCTTCCTCTGTTCCAACTCTAGACACAAATCCACAATAATGACATTTGCTATTACAAAATGGAACATGTACATATAAACTAATATCTTGTTTCATAACGCACCCTAAATTTTTAATACGTATATTATATAATAATTTAACATTTAAGTCAATACCAAGCATCTTTACAAAACTTGTATTAATATTTACTTAGTATATAAAAACTGCATTTTTTACGTAATTTTTTTAAAATTATATAAATTTTGAAATATTTTTATCTAATATTGCAATTTTTTAATCTATTTTTAAAATACTCATAAATGCTTCGGAAGGAAGTTCTACGCTCCCTAGCATTCGCATGCGTTTTTTACCTTCTTTTTGTTTTTCTAGTAATTTTCGCTTTCGGCTAATGTCGCCTCCATAACATTTTGCAAGTACATCTTTTCGTAGTGCCCTAACTGTTTCGCGTGCTATAACCTTATTACCGATACTAGCTTGTATAGGTATTTCGAATAATTGCCTTGGCACTACTTCTTTTAGTTTTTCGGCAATAGCTCTGCCTCTTTCGTAAGCTTTATCTTTGTGTACAATTAAACTTAAAGCATCGCATACTTCGCCATTTAAAAGCATATCCATTTTAACCATGTCGCTAGTTTTGTATCCTGCCATGTCGTAGTCTAAGCTAGCATAACCATGCGAACGAGATTTAAGCTTATCAAAAAAGTCGTATACTATTTCGCAAAGCGGTAATTCGTAAGTTAATTGAACACGTTTTTCTTCTATGTATGTCATATTTTTAAATACGCCACGCTTATTTGTTGTTAAATCCATTATATCGCCAACATAGTCTGGGGGTGTATAAATATTAGCTAAAATTATTGGCTCGTCTATATGATCAATTAATTCTGGCTTAGGCAAATTACTTGGGTTAGAAATTTCTAACATACCGCCATTAGTTTTGTATACATTATAGCTAACACTAGGAGCAGTTGTAATTAAATCCAAATTAAACTCTCGCTCTAAGCGTTCGGTAACTATTTCCATATGTAAAAGCCCTAAAAATCCGCATCTAAAGCCATACCCCAATGCCGATGAGGTTTCGGGACTATATATAAGTGATGCATCTGATAGTTTAAGTTTTTCTAGTGCATCCTTTAAAGCATTATACTTACTTCCGTCTACTGGGAAGATACCGCTATAAACTACTGGCGTTACTTGTTTGTAACCATCAAGAGGTTGTGTTTCTTTACCATTAATACAGATAGTATCACCTACTCGAATGTCTGACACAGTCTTTATACTTGCACAAACATAACCAACATCGCCTGCTGTAAGAGCCTCTTTTATGCTCGGGTTAGGCGTAAAAATACCTACTTCTACTACGTCATAAACTTTGTTGGTTTGAAGCATATGAATTTTGTCCCCTGCTTTTAATACTCCATCTATAACTCTTATTAAACATACTCCACCCTTATAGTTATCGTAATAACTATCAAAAATAAGTGCTTTTAGTGGTTTATTTTCGTCACCCTTAGGAGCTGGAATTTTGTCTATAACAATATCTAAGACTTTATCTATATTAATACCAGACTTAGCAGAAACAAGTGGGGCATAACTTGTATCTAGCCCTATAACGTCTTCTATTTCTTTTTTTACTTCGTCTGGTCTTGCACTAGGAAGGTCGATTTTATTTATAACCGGTACTATAAACAAATCGTTTTCTAATGCTAAATAAACATTAGCCAAAGTTTGAGCCTCTACCCCTTGACTTGCGTCCACAACAAGTATTGCTCCTTCACATGCAGCAAGCGACCTACTAACTTCGTATGTAAAATCCACATGTCCGGGAGTATCTATCAGATTTATTGTATACTCTTTGCCATCCTTTGTATACTTCATAGTTACTGGAGCAAGTTTTATAGTTATGCCACGTTCGCGTTCCAGCTCCATGCTATCCAGAAGTTGAGCTTTGCTATCTCTGGCACTAACTGTTCCTGTATACTCCATAATTCTGTCTGCAAGCGTACTTTTGCCATGATCTATATGTGCAATTATA
>CAMRVD010000009.1 GCA_947054085.1 uncultured Clostridia bacterium
TAAAAATTTGTTAATAAAAAATGCTACAAGTGGTAAAAATAGCGGTAAAGCAAGAAAAATAATAATAATAAAAATTTGTCAAGTAAATTAGGTGAAAAAAAGTGCTAATGTTGGAATAAAATGTAGGTTAAAAAGTTTGTTAAAAAAATGCCTATAATATATAATATTTGTATCATACTAACTAGTGATAATATGCGTGTTATTAAAAAACTAGATTAATCAATTTTTTAACCACCAGACGCTAAAAAAATACAAAGGGAAACAAACAAAATGAAAACGAAGAAAAATATTAGTTTTATATTCTCGGTTATTTTTGCCTTAACTTGTTTTTTAACAGGTCTTGGTACTTGTTTTTTAACGGGTAGAGATTTTGGTGTAAAAGCACAAAGTCCTGCTACATCAGTTAGCGTTGGTAATACTATCAAATATGGTGAGTATCCACAATCTCAAGTTAACGATACAACAGTAAGAGAAGTTGTAACTTTAGTTAACAAGTTAAAGTACTCTTGTGGTCTTACTACTTGGTTTAATGAAGACGGCACTTCAAAAATTACAAACCCTAGCGAAGTAATGGTTAGCGAATTTACACTAGATAACTATTGTAAAAATCATAGCCTAGAAGAAGTTTCAAGTAACGACCTAATTTACAATGTGAAAACTGGTTATTTCACAGTTAAAAGAAGAGTAGGAGATTTAAACAAGGGCGACAAGTTTGTTGAATTTGTAAGCGGTGACTATTTACAAAATACATATGCTGGGCTTGGTTCCTTAGGAAACATTTCAACCCCTATTAATAATTTTAACAATTCGTTAGACGGCGACGAGGAATATACAAATCCTTATGAGGCTGGTAGGGCTTATTATTTCAAGGTAGAGCCAATTGAATGGATAGTTCTTGGAAATGAAGGTGGGGATATTAAACTAATTGCAAAAAATGCTTTGTTTGCAAGCAAGAACAATTATTTTGCTTCCTACTCGTATGCTTATTCTTCACTAAGGCTTTTACTAAATGGGAAAACCGACACCCTTTATTCAGTAACAAGTGAAACTCCAAATTCTTTTGACTACTCAAGATATCATAACTTTTTTAATCAAGCCTTTAATAGTGCAGAGCAAGAGGCATTAAAAGAGGAAGAGAGAACAGCAAAAGATATTTATGCTTTATACAATAGTGGTTCCCGTGGTGGAGATGATAAAACAAACTATCACTACTTTGACACATCTTATAACTTTTTTGTTTCAAGTAGCGATATAAATTCTATAAGTGTTTCAACAAAAGTTTATATGGCAGAGGTAGTTGCTGACATACCAAGTGGCTATGTTACACTTAATGTTAAGCAAGAGGCAAGACCAGTAACAAAAGACAAGGTTTATTTACTATCTTACGATGAATTTACAAATTACTTTAAAACTGAAGAAAGCAGAATAAGTAATGGAACAAGTTTTGCGGTTGCTACTGGTGCAAGAGGAAGTAATATAGGCGGTGTAAATTATGGCTTTGCTAGAGAAGTAACTTTTGACCGCAATGCAATAGCAAGTGCAAAGGTAGGACTAAGAAATTATTATGTATCTCCTACAGGAAGTATTGAGAAAATAGAAAGCACAGAAACCATAGGCGTTAGACCTGCTATAACTCTAGACGCAACTAAAATTGATTTGATTTTAGGCGAAGATACCGCTTCTCGTGCGGGAAGTCCTAGTTCAAGTTTAACAGATTTAGTAAATTCAAATGACGAAAGTACAAGACTTGTTTATCTTGCCGACACAAGAAATTATGAAAACAATTTTTATGTAACTGGTATTGAAAGCAAAAAAAGTGTTTCAGGTGATAGAACAGCAATTGATGTAAAATTAAGTTATTTTAATGCAACCACAAAATCGGAGAATTTGCCAACAAATGATAGTTTTACCTCTACCGATGTAACTTACAGGTTAAGCGTAATTGTAAAAAATAGTTATAACAATGCAATTTGTTATGGTGTTGTAACAAGCGGAAATTTCCTTGCAAGCGGTGAACTTTCCTTTATGTTTGACATTGATAGTAGCGAAGTATACACAATAGATGTTTTTGAAGAAAGTGTGTATGCTAATGGTACAATAATTAGTAGAGTTGCACTTCAACATAATACAGTTTACATAGACGGAAAAAATGGTAACAACAATCGTGAAGGGTTTACAAGAGAGGAAAGTGTTAAAACTCTTGACAAGGCTTTAGAAATTGTAGAACGCAATGGCATTGAAGATATATGTGTGTTATCTCCTATTGAAATTAAAGCAATTTCTGTTAGATATGAAATTTCTTGCAGTCACGACTTAACTTTTTACAATGACGGCGATGGTTACTTGTTTACTAACGATATAGACAACGCTCACGAAATATATGTAGGTTCCCGTGAAAATAATAAAAAGGGCGTTATTACTTTTGACGGTAAGCATTCAAGTAGTGGCGTAATGAGTATTGATAACTACAATAGTTCATTAACTTTTTACGATAATGTGGTTATAAAAGATTACAATTCTACAATAAATCTTTTTGATATGACGGGTTGTGATGTTTACATTTATGGCGGACAATTTACAAACAATACAACCACAGAGTATTTCTTTAAAAATATGCTTGCTAGCGAAGATTTGCCAGCAAACCAAAATAATAATGCAATAATAGAATTTAGCGGTGGTTCATTTACTAAAAACAATGTTGAAGGTTTAGTGCTTGGTCAATTTGCTGAAGTTAATATGTATAATTACACTATTACAAATAACATTTTTGACAATGTTATTAATGCTTTCTTTAATTCTATGATTTCTATTGGAGAAGAAAGAAGCGAAAACAAAGTATTAATAAATTCTAACAAAGTAACAGGTAATGGACTTTTTGAAATAGGTTCAAGCACAGGCGAACCAAGTACAATAAATATTTATGACGGCGAGTTTGAAAATAATGAGGGTGCTAACTTTAGTGCAGGTGGCGTTTATGCTAAGTATTGTTCTAAGGTAATTGTATATGGTGGAAAATTTAACAAAAATGTTTCTAGTGGTAGCAATGGTGGCTCTATTTTTACACTTGATACAGGTGCCGAAATTACTATAAATGGTGGCGAGTTTAACTCCAACACTGGTGCTTATGGTGTTGTTAGAATAACTACAACTGATGATTTGATTGATAACCTAAAGGAACATACTTCAAAAATTTATGGTGGAATTTTTAGAAATAATAAATCTTTAAACGACGGGGCTACAATTTCTGTTGACGCTAAAAATTCAATTTCTAGCGGAGCAATAACTTCTATTGAAATTAAAGATGTTGTTATAGAACAATCTACCTCTGGTGGTAATGGCGGGGCTATTTATATTAAGTCTAACGGCGTGCTTTTAGATAATGTTAAAATTAGTTCTAGCGAAGCATTAGGTCTTGGCGGAGCAATATGTTTTGAAAGTGTAAATGGCGATTTGCTAATATCAAATTGCAATTTTGCAAACAATCAATCTAACAAATATGCAGGAGCATTATATCTTGGTGGATGTGAAAATGTTACACTTGATAATTGCACAATCTCTGGCAATATTGGCAGAGCATATGCTGATAACTTAGCGAGTTATGAGAGTGCTGGTGCAATATACTTTATGGGTTCAAACACTAGTGATAATTACAATTTGAACATTGTTAATTGCAATATCTTTTCTAATCGTGGAGAGAGTGGTGTTAATGTTGAAAGTAATTTAGAGTTTTCTGCAGGCGTTGGAGCAATATTTGTTAACTCTTCTGCAAATGTAACGATATCAGGTAGTAATATTTATGATAATGTTGGTGTTAGTGAGGGGGCAATAAAATTTTTAGGAAATGCCGATAACAAGGCTTATCCTAGTGCCTATTTACAAAATACTAAAATAACTGGAAATTCTGGCGGTGAAGTTGGTGGCGCTTGCTTTGTTTTGTGCAAAGATATTTCAATTGACGGTTGCGATATATTAACTAATATTTCTTCAAGCGAAAATGCCATAAGTTATGCTGGTATTTATTCTGGCGATAAAATTGAAAATAGTATATTAACAATTACTAATAGTAAAATAAATAATAATAGAAATCTTTATAATAATTGCGATGCTGGTAGCGTAATAAGTATTGATAGCGATAATATTGTATTTAGCAATAGTGAAGTACAAGGTAATATTGCAGGTTCAATTTTAGAACTAGGCGAAAATGCAGTTGTAGATAATGTTACATTTGCGTCAAATACTGCAAGCAGTGAGTTCGGCGGAATTATAAAAGTAACAAGTTTTAAACAAGTAATAAAAAATTGTACCTTTAATTTTAACAGTTTAGGAACAATTGGAAACAACTCAAGTTGTATTAACTTTGTTGTTGCAGGACCTTTTACTTTAACTGGGTGTAAATTTGGTTTTAACTCTGCTAAAATTGGGGCTTGCATATATACCATAAGTAACTGCGAACTTGATATTGTTGATTGTGAATTTACTGGTAACAATAGCGGAAATAAAGCGTCAAGCGGTGCTTGCACTCTTTATGGCATTACTACATTTACAAACTGTATTTTTGACGGAAACTGTGCAGACGATACATCCTCTAACTTCGGTGGCGGTGCAATCTTTGCAGGCGAAAATTCGTTACTTGAAATAAATTCTTGCGTGTTTAGAGATAATAGTTCAACTCAAAATGGCGGTGCTATTTATACTCTTGGCAGTTTAATTATTGATAAAGATAATACAGGAAATAAAACTTTATTTATAAGAAACTTTGTTTCTTCATCATCTCAAAATACATATGGTGGGGCTATTGCTGTAGGTAACGGATTAGTTACTATTTATTCGGCTACTTTTAACAATAACTATGCAACTGCTAATGGCTCTTATACAGGTTATGGTGGGGCAATTGCAACAGTTAATGCAGGGGCTACAGTAATTATTAATAACTCAACTTTTTCTGGTAATGGCGAAAAAACAAAAACCTATGGCGGTGCTATTTATAGTATAGGTACTTTAATAGCAGAAAACATTTCTGCAGAAGGTAACAATGCTTTAAATGGCGGAACAATGTATATAGGTATGGGTAATGTATCGCTACAAAATTCTACCTTTAACAACTCAAGTGCAACAAATGGTGGAGCAATTTATATTGTTTCTTCCGTAACTACTTTAAACAATATTGAAGTAACAAATTCTACAGCCACTCAAGGCGGAGCAGTTTATGTTTCTGGGGCAGAGGCTTTGAATATTTTTGATAGTATTTTGTCTTTCAATTCATCATCTCAGGGCGGAGGAATATTTGCTACTGGTAGCGGACAAACTCGTTTGAATGGCGTTACTATGGAAGGAAACTTCACTTCTGCTGACGGCGGAGCAATATATGCCGACAACGGATACATTTATTTGTATAATACTACAATTACTGGCAATGGCGTTGCAAGAGGTAGATTTGGAGCAGGTTTTTATGGTAGAGCAACATCATTTACTTTTGCAAAAATGGTGTATATTTCAAACAATTATGAAAATGGCGAAAAAGACGAAGAAACCTCTCTTTATATTAAGGGCGAAAATGGTATAAGCAATAACTTATATCTTGTAAGAACTGCACTTAATATTGTAGACTCTTTGGCAGAAGGTTCTTCAATAGGCGTTAAAGCGGGGGTTTCAAGAGTTGCTAGTGGTGTTAATTATGTTTTAACATCTAACGATTTTAATGCTTTTTATAGCGATGACCCTACAAAAACATTAAAATTAGTTTATAGCAAAAATACTACTTCTGGTAATATAACTACAAGCATTGAAACAGAAAATATTACAAACACCTTTAGTATTGTAGTTAATAACTATATAGGTATTTATGACGGAGAATTACACACTGTTGGGGTAGAAGTTTCTGGAGTAACAGATTATCAAATATTCTATTCTACTCAAGAAGGTAGTGGCTATGTTGCTGACCTTGTAGAAGGTCAAACTGCTTTTAGAGATGCAGGTGAATACACTGTTTACGTAATGGTTAGGGCTGGTGGCAATTCAAAAACAGGTAGTGCTAATGTAATTATAAATAAGCAAACCGTAACTGTTACTACTTTACCAACAGTAGAGAACTTAACAATTTCTAGTTCCACTTATCCTACAACTTTAGGCGAAAGCAAAATAGTTGGCGGAGTAGCAGAATTTGACGGCTTTGAAATTGCTGGTACTTTTGAATGGGCAGAACCAAATAAAGTTACGGCTACCAAAAAAGGCTATCAATATTACACAATGAAATTTGTTCCAAGCAGTAGTGAAAATTTTGATTCTAACGAATTTTCTATACTTGTTTATGTTGGTGGATTCAAAGAACTTTTCTACTTAAATCAAGGTTCATATAATGGTTTTTATGTTAATGGCTCTTTAAATAGTGCAAATGTTAGTGACGAGGCTGGAAAACGCTTTACTTCCTCTCTTGAAACTGCCTTAAGTGCTATGGAAGACAATGGCATAATTTATATGATATCTACCTATAACCTAAATAATGGCGAAAATAGCATACTTAGAGTAGATAGTCCTATAACTATTACTATAAAAAGACATAGTTATAACTCTAATGCATTACTTGAAATTAACGCTTCAAAAGTAACTGATATGTCTTCAATAGAAATTGGCAAAAATAGTATGGCTGGCACACTTATTTTTGATGGCGGAAATATAGAAACCACAGGTGCTATGGTTAAAATTTATGCACCAAGTAGTTCAGTAAGCATTGGCGGAAATGTAATTTTTAGAAATCATAATATAAAAGGCAATACCACAGGTGCTCGTGCTGGGCTTGAAATTACCGATTGTGGCGTAAATAGTAACATTACAATTAATAATCTTGAAATGTATAATTGTAATGGTGGTGACGCAGGTTCACCTTTCTATGTTTATTCATCAGGTGACGCAAAATTAAATATTTTTATAAGAAACATTAATATACATAATTGTTCTGGATATAATGGCGGAGCAATGTTTATTGGTAAAAATGTTGCTGCAAATTTCCTATCGGCAACAATAAAAAACAATTATGCTTACAATAATGGCGGGGGTATTTATGTTGTAGAAAATTCTAATACAACTTTCTACAATGCTAATGTTAGTTATAATACTGCAGAATGGTATGGCGGTGGTTTATACCTTGAGCAACTTAAAAACATTTATGGTTTGAATGTTTCTTCTAATACCGCAAGCGTTGGTGGTGGGATGTATGTTTCAGGGGCAATTCCACAAAATGTAACAAACATAGGAGTTGCTT
Source organism: uncultured Clostridia bacterium (assembly GCA_947054085.1). Taxonomy (GTDB): domain Bacteria; phylum Bacillota; class Clostridia; order Christensenellales; family UBA1242; genus RGIG4790. The sequence continues at coordinate 7,259 of CAMRVD010000009.1, forward strand.
CCTATGGCGGAATTGTTATAGATAGAAATTCTGCTACAGGTATTCCTTTCACTAGCGATGGTCTTGGTGGCGGTATTTATTTTGAAGATAGTTTTAAATTAAACAATGCAAAAATTACCAACAATGTTTCTAATGGTCAAGGCGGAGGCATTTATAATGCAAAAGGAAATAGCACATTAAAAAATGTAGTATTCCAAGGTAATATTACAGAATCAAACACTGCAACCTTCAGTTCTATTTTAGGTGGAAGTGCTATATCTTGTGCAAATGCTACATTTATAAATGTTTCTATTATTTCTAACTATACTCGTTATTCAGGCGAAGAAGCCGACACTGTAAGTTTGTTTGGTGGCGTATTTGCACAAAATGGTGAAGTTGTATTTGACAATTCAAAAATTTATAATAATGGTATTTCAAATCAAAATACTTCTGCTTATTTATATGGTGCAGGCATAGCAACTTATGGCAATGCAGGAAATAACATTGTGTTAAAAAACAATACCGAAGTAGCAAACAATTTCTTTGATATTCCTTCTAACTTTGTAGAAAATGAAGGAAACGCCAAATTTCCTCAAATTTATATTGCAAAACTTTCTGGCAGTGAGGGTGGAGAACTTTATATAATAAATTCTAAAGTTGCAGGAAATGCTGGCGAAGTTGGCATAGGTGGAGGCGGAAAGGTTTACTTATCGGGTAAACTTAGCGTTACAAGTGCTATAGAAGTTGATGTAGAAAGTGAAGATAGTGAAACAATTGTTTATCAATATGGTAACCTAGATAGAAACTCTATTGTTTTTATATCAACCTATCCAAATGCAACTTCTTGCAAATTAGGCGACTTAATTGTAAAAATTGATGAAAGATACTTACAATCCTTTAAAAAGACCTATAATGGCGGAGAGGAAGTAGAAATTGACCCAACTCCTTATATAACAATAAATGCAAGTGTTATAAAACTACTAAATAATAATGCTTTTAAAGTTGTTTTAAACACTACTTCTCCAGATGATTATAACTTATATATAGGAACTGCAATTTCTAAATTGCCAGAAGTTTACTGGAATCCAACAGGCGGTAATGATAGCCTTGATGGAAGAACTCCAGCAAATGCTGTAAAGTCATTGCAACAAGCCTTAACGCTATGTAACGAAGGCGGAATTATTTACATTAATGGCACTTATGTAGTTAGTGAAGATATGACTTTATCGGTACCTAATATAACATTTATGAGGGCTACAAACTTTATGGCAGGTTACTTAATAAAAGTAACTAATAATGCTACATTAACCTTAGAGAACATTACTTTAGATGGAAATGGAACTTTTGTTTTCAATGCTAGTTATTCTATTATTGGTGTTGATAGCGGAGCAACTTTAGTTGTTAATACAGGTACTATTATAAAAAACGCCTCATTAACTTATAGCAATTCTGCTAATATTGCTGGTAGCGCTATAAATAATGCAGGAACTTTAGTTATTAATTCTGGTAGTATTACAAGTAACCAAACAAATGGCAATAATCCAAATAATAATGGTGGAGCAATTTACTCAACTGGCAATATAACCATTAATGGCGGTATTATTTTTGAAAATAAATCTAGCAATAATGGCGGAGCAATTTATACTTTTGGTGGAGCAATTAATATTTATGGTGGAAGCATTTATTCAAATTCTTCAACTTATAATGGCGGTGCGTTATTCTTAGATAATAGCACAACTTTAAACATTTACGGCGGAAGTTTGTTTAATAATAGTGCGGTAGAAGGCGGAGCAATTTATACAAGAAATAGTAATATAAATCTACTAGAAGGTTCAATATACTCTAACTCTGCTTCTAACTATGGTGGTGGAATTTATAGCATAGGAAGTAAATTAGATTTAGTTGGCGGGGAAATTGTATCAAATACTGCAAGCAGTGGTGCAGGATTATATATTTCTAGCGGAAATGTTGAAATTTCAAGTTATATAAGAATTATTGATAACAGAGCAAAAACTCAAGGCGGAGCAATTTATTTGCAAAGTGGTGAACTAAAAATAAGTGGTGGCGAAATTTTTAATAATGTTGCAACTAACCCAACTAGCGAAAACTTAACTGGTAATGGTGGAGCAATATTTGTGACAGTAGACGGTAAACTTTCAATAAGCGGTGGTGAGATATATGGTAATAAGGCCGGCAATGGTGGTGCAATATACTCTAGTGCTAAAGGAAGTTTGCAAGATGCAGAACAAGGATTTATTTCTAATAACCAAAATAACACAGTAAATAACATTGGGTCTTCTAACCTTACAATAAGTGGTGGTTATATTTACAATAATACCGTTGCAAGTAACGGCGGTGCAATTTATGTAATAGGTGGAGAGGAGCGTTCTACACTTTTTATTGCTGGCGGAGAATTAAGTAATAACACTGCTAAACAATCGGGCGGTGCAGTTTTTGTAACTGGTAACGCTTATATGCAAATAAAGAATGGCGACATTCATTCTAACCTATCTTCCAATGCTCAAGGTGGAGCAATTGCAGTTTCAAATGGAGCAAAATTACTTGTTAGCGGTGGTAAAATATATAACAATACTGCTACAATTTATGGCTCTACGGTTTCTGCACTTGGTGCTTCTCAAATCTATTTAGTTGGCGGACAAATTACAAATAACTATTACACTGGTGATAGTTCTGCAAGTGGTGCCGTTTATGTAGATACTGATAGTGAATTGATTGTTGGCGAAGGTGCTTATGTTTATGGAAATACAAGAACATATGACGGCATAAGTTACAACTTTAATGTGTTTGTTAGAACTCAAAGCATAGATAGCACTATTATTAAAGTTTTATCAAGTTTAAACTCTAATGCAAAAATTAGTGTAAATAGTAATAGCACAAGAGATAACTGCATTGTAGCAGTTCCTTATAATGCAGACTTTGAAATGTCATCAAAGAATATAATTTCTAAATTCTTTGCAGATAGCGAAACTAAATATGTTTATTTAAAAGACAATAGCATTTATTTAGGATTAACAAAGTCTTCAATAAGTGGTGCGTTAGGCTTTGTTTATGTTGCTAGCGATTATATAAGCGAGTATGACGGAGCAGAACATACTATAGGTTTTGATATAATAGAAAATCCTAATGATGTTACTGTGGAATTCTTCTCATCGGACGATGAAAATCAACCTGCAAGTAACTATAGTTGGACAACTAATATGCCTACTCAACGCATTGCAGGCAAAAAATATATTCACTTTAGAATAACTTATGGTAGTACCGTTGAATATTTAGGATATAGATTGTTATATATTCGTGGTTTAACTCCAGTTATTACCGAGGAACCTTATGTAAGTGAAGAACTTATAACAAATGTTTTATATTCAACATCGGCAGGTGTTGGAGGTAGCGACAATCGCCCAGAATTATTAGGTGGTAGTGCTGAATATAATGGCAAAAAGATAAGTGGACGATTTGTTTGGGCAAGAGATGAATTTATGTTTGAAGATATTGGTCTTCAAGATGCTTATGTAAACTTTGAACCAACAAATTCAAGTTACACTACAGTTGCAATTGTAATTAAAGTTGGTGTATATGTAGAAAAATTCTACTATGGTGCATCTTCTACTGGAACAGTTGGCTTTTATATAGATGAAAGCTTTACTAAATTAAGCGATGTTTTAACTATGGAAGAAGCCGTTACAAGCATAACAAACAATGGTACAATATTACTTGCTACAAGTTATGAAGTAAAAACCGATGAATATTGGGGAACTTTAGACGGGTTTACTATTAACATCGGCAGAACAAGAAATGCAAGAAAAGTTATGTTTACTGGTGAAATGATAACTGTTAATAGTGGAGCATCTCTTACAATTGGTGCTAATAGAGAAGGTAAAGAAATTGTTGACGGAGCAATTTTCATAGATGGTGGGGCAGTTTGGAAAACTGCAGGCGGAGCCGATACAATGCCTAGTGCGGACAACTATTACAATAATAACGGTGTAAGAGCAACCGCCTCAATACTTGGCATTAATAGTGGAGCAAGCGTATGTATAGTTAAAGGCGTAACCTTACAAAACAATGATAATAACGGCGATACTACAAGAAGTACCCCAGCATATGGCGGAGCAATAAGAAACGAAGGTAGTTTATATATAGAAGATGTTACCATTCAAGCAAATATTGCAGTTGGCTATGGCGGTGGTATTGCAGTTATAGATGGCGCAACCTTAGAAATTGTAAATGCCAATTTATATTATAATAGAGCAAGTCTGCTTGGCTCTAGTTCTACCGATGGCGGAAATGGTGGTATTATTTACATTACTGGAAATAGTGAAGTTTTAATTCACGGCTTAAACGCTATTAACAATAGAGCAATGAATAATGGCGGTGCTATATTCCAAAATGGTGGTAGATTAGAACTTGCCCCTAGTTATAATGAAGAAACTGAAATTTGGAGTACAATTAATATTAGTTCTAACCGAGCAACTAATAATGGTATTATTTATTCAACTTGCTTAAACAGCCCTGCTACACTAGTAATAAGAGGCGGAGAAATTAAGAGCAATCAAGCAAATAAGGGTAGTGCAATTTACTTTAGTAATAAATCTTCAAGTAGTACTGGCGGAGCAATAACCAAAAATGTATTATCTTTTGAAACTTCAGCAGGCGGAAAACTACTTCCTAATGGTAAATTGTCACAGCCTAACCTTTCTATTGATGGTCAAATCTTTATGTTAAACCAAGACGAGATTATTCAAAAAAGAGAGTTTAGTAGCGATACAACTATAGAATTATCCATAGGTTTTGAAGGAAAACTAGGTACTGTTTTAGTTGACAAAGTAGATTTTTATGATGCTACAGTAGATTATTATACTTTTGCTGGACAAGAAAACTTTAGTCTTGCAGAAATAACAACTCACGGCGGACATGATACTATTCAATTGTCTACTACCTTTAACTTAACAGTTTTCTATGAATATTATGGCCCTAGTGATAGTGCACAAGCAGTTGCTGGCACAAAATATAATGTTAGTGTTCAGTATGGTAAAACATACGCCGATTATATAAAAGGCAATGTTATTACAACCGATACAGGCGATGTAACCGTAACAAAAACCGGTTATACAGTTGGTATGTTCTGTTATGTACACGATGAGGGTGCATCTATAAATGGCATTAATCTAAATACTCAAGTTTATTATGAATTACTTAATAATGACGGAGAAAAATTAGATAGCAATATTTACATTGTTTGGGGTGTTGCTGACCCTATTATAGAAATTGAACTTAAGATAAAAGTAGAAGAAGAAGTTGACGGAGAAATAGTAGACAAATTAGTGCCTGCCGATACAAATACATTTGACTATGGCACAGAAGTATTTTTATACGCTAATATTTCAAACATAAATACCGAAGATTTTACCTATAGTTATACTTGGTATTATGGCGACAATATTATTCCTAATGAAACTGGCGATACATTAAGAATTACTCAAGTTAATGATAGCGGAAATTATAAGGTTTCTGTTAATGTTACTTCTACTAGCCTTATGGTTTCGCGTGAAACTATAAGTGATTACAAACAAGTTATTATTAATCCAGTTATGTTGGAAGTTGGATTATCTGTTAACTCATTTACCTACACAGGTAAACCTATTGATGCTAGGTTTACAACAGGAGTTGAGGGTGGAGATACTAACCTTGTTTTAGTTGATGGTATATTTGGTTTTAATGATGATATTAATGTATTAAAATTAACAGCCGAAAGTTTGGGGGCTATTGAAACAAACGCAAATGTTGATGATGAATATTACACAATGGATATTTCAATAGACAACGCAAATTATTACTTAAAATATACCGAACTTGGTTGGAAAATAAATCCATTGCCATTAGAAATAGACGGGTGGTATGACGAGTTTACTTCTAGCGATTATGTTAACGATTATGAACAAAAAGACGGCATTAAACACGCCCTTGTTCCAAAATTTAGTAATGTAGTTAGCGGAGATAAAATTGTTATACAAATTAAACTAGCAAGAATAGGAAATATTGACGAAGATAACAAACAAATTTATGATACATATTACTACCTCTATGGCGTAGGTTTTGTTGCAAGTCCTACCGATACAACCCCTATGGATACAAGTGATATGGGCTTTTATGAAATTGGTAGATATGTAAGCATTTTAATGAAAAATTATAACACTAACTATACAAATCCTATAGAAGTTAGTGGATATATTGAAGTAACTGATAAGAATAATAATGACTTTACAAATGGCGAATACTTTATTTTAAATAATAACGGAATTTATGAATTTGCAGACCCTAACGAATTTTCTTATTCATCAAGTCAAACATACTATAAACGCAATGATAATTCTGTTTGCCGTTTTGTTTGGGGTATAACCGAAAAACAAGCCTTTATTGATAAGTGGAATATTCAAGATGAACTTATTTCTCATGATGATTTAGCCCTAGAAGACCCAGCATATACAGTGGTAAAAACTTATAATAAAAATGGTTATAAAATAACCACTGCCTTAAAAGATAGTGATGGTGAAGAAGTTCATAATAACTTAACTCTAAAATTAATTATTAAAGGCGAAACAAACGCAGGCGAAATAGTAGACTTATCTACAACCTTTGTTGTAACAACTCAAAATAGGTTAGATTTTATTGACGAAGACCATAACTACTTAACTTTAACCGAAGCCGGAACTTATACAATTCTTGTAGAAATTGTAGGATACTTAGAAGTAACCGATAGTAACGCAACAGATTTTGCAAATGGTAAATATTTTATTTTAAATAGTGATGGTGTTTATGAGTTCGCCGACCCAGGTAGTTCAAGATATAATGCAAGTCAAACATATTACAAACAATCAAGCAATTATCACGCTTTATCAAGTTCAGTTTATAAAATAACCTTTGTTATAGAAAAACAAGAACTTGAACTTGTTTGGGGTATAGACGGGCAAGCAGTATCTAGTGTTCCATATAGTCAAACTTATCACCGTGTAACAGTTATTGGTAATAATAACGATGTAGAATTACCTTCTACAGCCTTTAAGTATGACGGACTTGCTTATAAAAACGAAGCCGGAACATATACAGCAGAAGTTAGCCTTATTGATGAATTTGAATGTAACTTTTCTATTAAAGAAAGCAGTAAATCGTTTGAGTGGACAATAGAGAAGGCACAACTTGTTATTATTTGGCCAACTATTACCACTTTTGAATGGAATGGACAAAATCAATCCTTTAGACCAGTTATTACAGGTGGAAAAGGAAACGATATTTTAGGAATAACTACTTCTGGCGATACCCAAATGGCAGTAGGTGATTACACTTGTTCGGTTGTAGTAGGAACATTAAACAAAAACTATGAACTTGGCGAAGAACAACTTAGAACTTGCAACTGGAGCATTACAAAACGAGGTTTAACTTTTGTATGGGAAATAGTTGATAACGGCAAAACGCTAGACAAAACCTTAACTTCTAATAATACAGAAGACGAAAGGTCTAGTGTGTATGACGGAGGCTCTTTTAAACTTGTTCCAAAAATATCTAACTTAATAGCGGGTTATGAAAATGTAATTTTTGAAACCTCTTATAGCCCAAGTGCAACAGATACCATTTTTGTTAATGCTGGTACATACTATGGTGCTATAGACTTTTCAAGCCCTATTGGCGGACTTCATAGCGAAAATTATACCCTAGTAGAAAATGATACAACAAGCATTAGTTGGGCGATTAAACCAAAAGAAGTAACTTTTGTATGGAATTACACAGGTGCATTTACTTATAGTGGAGAATCACACTCTATAAGCGCCACCATTAATCCAGATGATATAGTTAAAGCAGATGACCGCTTTGAAATTACATATTCTAGTGACAAATATGATTCTGTAAGTAGATATCAAGAGTCAGCAATAGGAGTTGGCAGTTACAGAGCAAAAATTGCAGGAATAGGCAATAGTAACTATACTTTCAATGAAAATAGCAGTAATTCCTATAGAGCTTGGGAGATTGCTAAAAAACACTTAACGCTTTCATGGGCGGGCAGAAATTCATCTAGTTTGGTTTACGATGGAAGTGCAAAATACTATTATGTTCAAAACTTTGAAGGGGTAATTCCTACTGAAACAAGTGGTGTAAGCATAAGAGTAACTTACAAAGATAATTTAGATAATGAATATGAAGATAAAAGTGTTATAGATGTTGGTTTCTATACGGCAACTGCTATGGTAGAAGGTTTATATAGTGGAAATTATTATATACTAGAAAATAACCTTTCTATAAGTTGGGAAATAGCTCCATTAGCATTGCAATTTGAATGGACTGGTGTACCTAGAGAAGGGGCGAGTTGGAGCGATGATAGCAGTATTGTTTACGATACTTTCAGCGATACTCCAAGTGCTCAATACTTTTTGTTTAATGTATTAAACGCAAATAGAAGAGATGAAATTACATTCTTCGTACAACTTACTCTCGGTGGAGCAACTCCTACAAATCGTACTGTAATGTTTGGCGAAAATGGTTTAGATTTAACCGACTTAATAGCATTCTTAGAAGCAAATAGTTATAATTCTGGTTCTTATCAAGCAAAAATTATATCTATTTCAGGTAATGGCGGAGATAATTACACCTTAGTAAATGCCCAAAATGTAGAAAAGAATTGGACTATTATACCTGCCGAAATTAATATAAATCAGCACCCTGATGTGTTTGTTTTAGATTATGACGGCAATGGCTCAACTATTCCATTTGTTTATTCAGGACTTAACCAAACGGTATTTATAAAAGTTAAAAATGTTTATAATGAAGGGGCTTTCCTAACTCCAGGAACTCATTACACAATTACTGGTAATGAAGGTATAAATGCAGGTAACTATACTGCAACTATAACCTTGAATAATAGTGGAAACTACATTTTTACAAATGGTATTACTCGTTCTTACGATTGGCGTACAAACTGGAGAATAGATAAGTTAGCAGTTGAATTAGACTGGAGCAGTTCTTCACCAGACTTTGATAATACCTTTAGTGGAAATGCAATTACAGTAACAGCAACTGTAAGAAATAAACAAGGAACTGATACTGTAAATGTTATTGCTTATAGTAATGATGTTATAGAAACCTCTAATGATTATGCTTCAAACACATACACAAACAGTGCAATAAATGTGGGCAAGTATCTTGCTAAAGCAACTCAAGTTTCTAACCCTAACTATATGATAGACGATATCTCTAGCACAAACGAATGGCAAATTTTACCTCGCCGTGCTAATATATCTTGGATAGGAACAAATATTACAAGTAACATTGGGGGTTCAATAACTAGTGATAGTGCAACCTACTTAGGTATAGGTGAAACAAATGCTATTTACTTTACAGGTACCCCTGCAAACTTAATTGCTGGCACAACTCTAAACTTAACAATGGAATATTTTAGAGCCGACAATATAGAAAATTGGGACGAATGGACTTCTGTTAAAGATGACGAAGTAACGTGGACAAAAGTTCCAAGCATCAGTGCTTGCACAAGTGCAGGATTCTATAAATGTGTGGCAAGTGCAGAAAGTGGCTCTTTCTATACCCTAGAAGGTGCAAATACAACTAAGTATTGGAAAATTAATAAGCGTACCTTAATTTTTAATTGGAATACAAGCTCACTTGTTTATAACGGCGAACCTCAAGGTCCAAGTGTAACAGCAAGTGGAATTGTTGAAAGTGATAAAGACCATACCTATTCTCCAAGTGGCGAATATAGTATGAGAAATGCAAATAAACCAGGAGAACACTACACTGCAAGAGTAGACGCTATTATTGGTGGTCGTGCATCTAACTATGATTTAGAAAATAGCACAAATAGAACCTGGGAATGGACAATTACACCAAGACCTATAGAAGTTGCTTGGCGTCCAAATACAACAAACTGGACATACGATGCTGAAAATAGCAAGTACTATTATATGGTTGCTCCTAGTGGTTTAATTTTAAACCAAACAGTAGATTTTGTTTATAATATAACATTTACTGCTCCTAGGTCATCTCCTATAGCATTAACAAGTTTAGACCAATGCAAAAATGCTGGTAATTATACCGCTGTTGTTACGGGGCTTAGTGGCGATAATATGTATAACTATAGTTTATCTAACTATGGTGAAATTGCCCTAACACGCACTTGGACAGTTAATCAAGCAGTTGTTACATTTACTTGGAACTATAACAATGGCAATGGTCCATTCTTATACGATGGAACATTAAAATCGGTAAGTGCAATAGTTAATGGTGCATTGGGTAACGATTTTGTAAATATTCCAAATTCGGCTAGCGACAATGGTTATGACAATAACCAAAAAACAGATGTTGGTGTATATTTTGCAAGAGTTAGCAGACTTAACAATACAAACTATACTTATGACGAAAGTTTAGCGGTTTGCGAATGGGAAATTAAACCACAGGTTGTTCAAATTAGATGGGATTTATTTGGCTTCCCAACAGGAACAACTTTAGGAACTGAAATTTTAGAAAGACTATATAACGGCGAAGAAGCCTATATATATCCTACTATTGTAGGGGCTGTAGACGGCGAAGATGTAAATCTTGCTTCTGCTAATTATTTAGTATCTATTAATGGAACTACTACCTTAAGTAATTCTACAAACAATGTAGGTCACTATCGTTGCACAATTAACAGATTATATGGTGCAAATGCTGGTAACTATACTCTTGAGGGGTTAAAAGAAAGTGACCTAAATAAAGAATGGATAGTAAATCCTAAAGAACTTACATTTGATGTTCCTAATGATAACACTTACTACTATAATAGTTTACCTCAAACCTTATCGGTAAGTTTAAGGGGCGATATAATAGATAGTGATATTGATAGAATTTATCCTATGTACAAGTATGGCGAAGAAAATCCAGTGAGAATTTTCAACCAAACAAATGCTGGAACTTATAATGTTATTATTTCTTTAGGTGGAACAGCATCAGGTAACTATATATTTACAGAAAGTACCAATACCGATGTAGGTATTAAAATAAATAAAGTTACTATAAGAACTGAATTTGTAGGCGGGGCATCTACTCATACTTATACTTATGATGGAAATGAACATAGACCTGTAGTAAATATCATAGGAGTTATGGGAGAAGATAACCCAGTAGATTACAATTATTACTATATGAATAATGGTAATTGGGAAAAATTCACAGGTTCAAGTACTTCATTTATGGCAGGAAGATACCAAATTCGTTTAACTCCAAATGAACTTGGAACACGAAACTATAACTTTGATTTTGATAGTCAATATGAAGCCACTTATGAAATTGTTTCTGCTAAAGCAGGTTGGAATGTTACTCCACTTAATATAGGTGTTTCTCCAGATGCAAAACCAGCAGAGGGAGAATCTTATACCGATGACGACCATACAACTGTAGTATTATTAACATTCAATGGGGCATTAACTGGCGAGGCTCCAAAAGGAAATGTAGTATTTAGAACGGGAAGTTTCTTACCTAGTGGCGACCCACAACAAGTAACAAGCAATCTTTATACTCCAACCATAAGCGGTGAAGGTCCAGAGCAGATGTTTGCAAAATACTATGGATTGTATCGTGAACTTATAGATTTTTATGTTTTCTCAACAGGTGCAACTTCTTATACAATTGTAAATTACTATGAATATCACACTGACGGATATACTCCTACATTTGTTTATACCCCAGAGCGTAATGCAATAAACTACACTAACTACGAACAAATTTCTGCTAGTCCAGAAAAGAAATTCTTCCCATCTAATTCTGCTCAATTAGGTGTTAGACTTTACTATGCATCTGGAAATAACGAATATACTCAAGTTATTACCGATACAATCATTGGTGGCGTAAATTATGGTAGCACATTAAACTTCTTTGTTACAGGCGGTAGCAATTTACTTGAAAATATTTTCTATATTGTTATTAATGGCACTGTTGTAACCAATCCTTCAATATTTGGAGATGCGGTTGTGACTTATTTTACCGACCAAAATGACGATATGATTGCTAACTTCAAATCTAAAGTTACTATAGGAACGGGCAATGATATTTGTACAACTGTAACCCGTGTACAAGTAAGGTTTGCAAAAGTTGGTAATATAACAATTAGTGGCTTTAAAGAAGGTGGCGAAACTGAAGATAGAACATATATTGAGGGCGTATCTGCAACTAATGTAATAACAGTTAATAAAAAAGCCTTAACAGTTAATGGCATCCCTAATGCTACAAAGGCATACGGAACTAATGTAGTTATAAAAAATAGTGATAGTGAATTTGTTTTTGTAGAAAGTGAGTTCTTTGATATTCAAAACGAATTACAAAGCGTTTTAGATTCAATTACCTTAGGCGTAATAAATTCTGTACAAAATCCAGAACAATTAGGTGCTGGCGTGTATGAAAAATATGTAACAATTAAGGAAATGAATCACTCTAATTATACTTACGCTCCACTATCTAGTTCGGTATATGGTACATTAACGGTTGATAAACAAACATTAACCGAAAATACCGAAGGCATTACCATTGAAATTGACGATAGTATGTGTATATATAATGGTAGACAGCAAACTCCTACTATAAGAGTTTACTTTAATCAAGCCCCAGTAGTAGCAGAAAGCATTACCTTTACAAATGCAGTAAATGCGGGCGTTAACACTGCAAACTTTAGTTTTATACCTAGTGGCAATTATACTGGTGTAATTGCAGGACACTTCTCAATTGCAAGGTTTAATCTTGCTAATGCAGAGGTTGAAAGTATATTAACAAGTTCTGTTGAGTATACTGGGTCTTCTATTACAAAAGTGTTTAATATTGGTGAAGGTGAAAACGCAAGCAGTAATGTGTTTATAAGGCGTGGCGATAATACTCGTCAATACTTGTTTATGGGAACAGATTACAATGTTTATTATTCTTCAAATATTAATGTTGGCGAAGCAACTATCACTTTACAAGCAAGAGGCAATAATGTTTCAGGAACAAGAAATATAACCTTTAATATTACTCCTCAAACTATTACAGACGCCGACATTAGTGACTATACATTAATGTTTAATGGCACTACTTCTAAAGAATATATTTATACTGGAACGGTTATTAATCCTATTGTTACCTATTTATATAGTACAAATAAGGGAATATCCTTTACAGTAAGTGATGAATACCTTTACGCAGATAGCGAAAGAAACATTTTAGAAGGTGGCAGTATTCAAGTTGGTGAACGATATTATGTAGTTGCAACTATAACTGGGGCTATTAAGTCTAGTTATAATAACTATACAGGTATTGTTTACCTTCCATATAGCATTACACAATTAGATTTTACTTCACTTGAAGAATTTGATATCGATAAAATAGCAAATCAAACTTATTCAATTAGTAACATTGAACCAAATATAAACTTCTATAGACTTGTTACAGTAGACGGCGAACAAGAAAAAGTAAGTTTGATTAAAGGTACCGATTATGAAGTAACTTTTGAAAATAACATAAATGCAGGTACAGCACTTGTTATTATTACAGGAATAGGAAATTTCAAGGGTAACAAATCCACAAGTTTTACAATTGAACAAAAAGATATTTCTTCTCTTGTTTTCTCTGTAGGTTATCAAGGCGAAGGGGTAGACCTAAAAGAATACACCTACACAAGCAGAAGAGTTTCTCCAACTGCTAGTGAAATTGTAGGTATATATAGTAATTTAGGTAAAACAGAACACGCAACAATTTCAGTAGTTGGTTATGGTGCAAATATTAATGCAACCTATACCGATAAAGAGGGCGTTGTTCATAACGAGGCTTCTGTATCTATTACAGGTACTGGTAACTACACTGGCAATGCAACAATAAAATTTAATATTGGCAAATTATCAATAGATGATAATCAGGCGAATAACATTGTATTGCAACTTGGCGAAGATAGTTATACTTATACAGGCGAAGAAATTTGTCCAATAGTTAATTCAATGTCATATCTATATACAAATGGTGAGGTTTCATATTTCTTATATATGTATGGAAAGAAAGATGATGCTGATACAAATTACGACTTTACAGTAACTTATGCTAACAATGTTAATGCTGGTAATAATGCTATAATTAACATTAAGTTTAGAGATGATAGTAACTTTACTACTGGTGCTGATGGCTTTAATAAAAACTTTACAATTAATCAAAAAGCATTTGATACAAGTTTCTTTATTACCGAAAAAGAGTACGATACGGGAATAGAAATTTCTACCGCACCTGATACTAAGTTATCTAGTGTAATTTATAATACTCAACCTCAATATAAGAATGTATTTGTTTATCATTATGAAAAGGTAGGGAATAATTATATTTATACCCTCCTTGTAGTAAACGAAGATTATGTGATAAATGAAGAAAAAGATTATATTAATAATGTTAATGCTGGTACAGCAGTAATAATAGCAAATGGTACTGGAAACTACTCTTCAAATATAACTAATACCTTTATTATTGAACAAAAAGAAATTTACACTGAGGGTAGCACAGATGTTAGAATTTCTAACATTGCAGACACTCCATACACAGGACAAGTGATATTGCCAGGAGTTGTTATATTCCACGGCACAAATCAACTTGTGTTAGATAGAGATTATACTATTAGTGTAGATGAAACAGGTTCATACGATAACATAAATGCAAGCACCGATGAAATATGTGCAAGTGTTGTTATAACTGGTATTGGAAATTACAAAGGTACTACCTTTAAAGAGTTTAATATTACAAAACGAAGCCTAACAAATACAACCGTAAATATTCCTGCTATTCCAAATCAAGAATATACAGGTAAAGCAATAGAGCCAAATGCAAATATTGTTATAACAGACGGAAATAAAATTCTTGTTAATGGCGTAGATTACGAAGTAAGTTATACCGATAATGTAGATGTTGGCAATGTGGCATTAGTTGTAATAACTGGTATAGGTAATTACACTGGAACTGCAAATCGTAACTTTATAATTATTGCAAGAAATATTTCAATGCACCCAGAGGAATTCAAGTTACAAATAGATGACCAATCTTATAATTTAGGTAAAGAAATTAGACCTAGTTATGACGAATTTTCATTATTATTCAATGGTGAAGTATTAAACAATGATAGGGGCATTTATTCGTTAGATACAAGTAGTTTTAAAAACAATATAGAAGTAGGCACTGCAAGTTTTGATATAGTTGGTAACAACAACTTTACAGGAAGGTTAACCTTTACATTCAATATTGTTCCACTAAGTTATAACGAAAGTGAGTTTGAAATTAATTTAGAAGATACTTATCGTTATACTGGTAGACAAGTAACTCCAAATCCAGAAATTATTGTTACTACTTTGCAAGGCGGAAACAAAACTCTAGTACTTGCTAAGGAAAACAAAGATACAGGCGTATTAGAAGGCGATTATACCTTAACTTTTGCAAGAAACCAAGGCATAACAAGTACCGAAAAGGCAAGAGTAATTATTACCTTTATGGGAAATTATGCTGGCGAAACTTCACGAACTTTTGATATTAAACGAATGGATATAACTTCAAAAGATGTAACTATAAATCTATCCCGTGCTATACACTATACTGGCAATACAATTTCATTACGCTATGATGACTTAATTGTTATACTTAATGAAACAAATGGTTCTGGTGCTTACACTATGACAGTTGCCGATATAACATTAGAACAAGTTTTCACACTAAAAGATGAAAATGGCGTTGATGTATCGGTAGATAACAAAAATGTTTCTAGTGGTGGCGGTGTTAAAATTATATTTGGTGGGGCGAATGGTACATTTACAGGCGAAGTATTTTATCACTTTGAAATTTCTCCACTTGATATAGAAAATGAAAGTATCGTTGTAAATAACAGACTTACAAAAGATGAAATTTATAAAGGTATAGAAATTGAAAAGAGTTTTGAAGATGATATGACTTCTGTTGACGGTATTTCTGTTGTTGTTGGTATGCTTGAAGTTGGCAGTACAATTTTGAAATTGAATACCGATTATAAACTCTTTAATGGATATATAGAAGTTTTCTATAAAGATGCTAGCCTTAGTGAAATTGATGAAATAGTAGTTTTAACTAGCGAAGAATATGAAAACAAAAAAGGCAATAGCAATGTTTACGAAGTTGTAGACGGATATGTTAATAACTTAAATGTTGGTGTGGCAATTCTTGTTATAGAAGGTAGTTATAGCGACACTAACAAAGCCAACTTAATTGGCACAAGAGTTTTAACATTTAATATTAAGTCAAAACAATTAGACCGTGACTACTTTGAATATGGAAATATTGAAAATCAAACTTATAATTTTGGTAGAGAAGTTTTAGTAGATGACTTAATAAATGTTGTTTATGAACTAAATTCTTCAACATCTAATCCTCTTGTAAAGGATAAAGATTTTGTAATTGCTGGATATACAAATAATATAAATGTAGGTTTTGCACAAGTTACTATTGAAGGTCAAGGCAATTTTGCTGGCAGAATTAATATAGATTTTGAAATTGTAAAACGACAAATAACTTCAAATGATGTTAAATTTGCTGTAAGTCAAGATAGATACTTTATGGGCGAAGACATTGACCTTAAAGAATTTGAAGTTGTTGTTGGCGGAATAGAAACTATAAAAATGTACAACAACCTTGTTACATTTGTTGGCAATAAATATGATAAAGGCACTATAACTATTACCTTTGAAACTTCTGTGTTAAGCGGAAATTATGAAGGCAGTAATATAGAACTTAGTTTTAAAGTATTGGCTAGAGAGTATTCTGCGGATAGGTTTACAATTCCACCTATTAAGGCTCAAACCAAAACAGGTGACGCTATTACCCCTATATTTGAAAGTCCTTATATAACAGGCAATGGCATAAGTTTTGTAAATGAAGATAATCATACCTATGTACTAGTTAAAGATACCGACTATACTTTAAGTTATAGAAATAACATAAATGAAACTGAATTTGCTTATATAGATATTATCTTTATGGGTAACTTTGCAGGAACAACTACCGTAACATTTAGAATTACAAAAGCAATGGCCTCTAAAGCAGAGTTTGACGCCTTAAAATATCACATTGTTTCAAGCAATGCTACTCAAATAGAAGTACCTAGATACAATCAAGTTTCTTCACTTAAAGACCTGGTATTTGTAGACGACAACTTAAGAAGAATTTCATCTATTACTTGGAGTAATGATAATGTAGAAATCTTCTCGGCAGGAAAGTTTAAAGCAACAATTCGTTATAATCCAGATTCTACCCTATATACCGATTATATAACTGAAATAGAATATACAATTGGTAAAGGCGTTTATACTGATGTTGACATCTACAAAGATGAAAACGGAAAAAATTACTTTGAGTTTAAATTTGTTGCAGGAATGAAACTTAGTGACATTACTCTACCAACATATTTTACTTGGCAGTATCAAAAAGATACAACAGTAAATGCATCTACAAGTGGCATATACTATACTTTAAATAGTGACGGAACTTATAGTGAAAAATTATTACCAAGAGATTATGTTATAGGCACAACATATTTTGTTCCAGCAAATACCATAAGCCTTGCTAATATTAACCTAGGCAACCTAGATTATTATGAACTAACAAACTATAAGGCTTGTTATAATACAAATCCAGATTGTTATGAAACATATAGAGATATTGATGTAACAATCCGTATAGTACGAGGCGACTTAAAAGCAAGTAGTTTTGAACATCGTCCTATTACTGTAACTTATAATAATAACCTAACTTTAAAATCTATTTATATAGAAGGCTCTGGTTATATTTGGGACCCAACTCAACCTGCTTATAATCGTCACTTAACTGTTAATGGCGAAGAAGGCGAAACTTTCTTAATGATTTATAATCCTAAAGAAGATGAAAACTTCTTTGAAGCAGTGTTTGGTAGTAAAAACAATTATAACCCTGTTACTGTAGAGGCAAAAGTATATGTTATTAAAGCAACATATACAAAAACAGAAGTTAACAGATATTTAGGTGATTTTAACATTGGTACAAAAACTTATGTTCCATCACTAACTGTTGGAGACTTAAACATTAATTTACCACGAGGATTTAGTTTTGCTTCCTTAGACCAAAAACTTGTTTATGGTAATAATAGTTGCCAGTTAATTTTTAACAAGGTTAACGATGACGGCTCACAATTCAATCCTAACTACAACGAATACGGTAACTCGCTGTCTGAAAGAATATATTTGAATATATTTATTATTTCTCCTGTTTTAACTTTTAAAGTAGACCCAAATGGTGCAGGTGTATTTACAAGCGATGAACACGGTTTAGTTATTAGAAGAACTTGGGGTAAAACATTAAACGATGGCGGTAAGGATGTTCCTATTATTGTTAGTTATCTAAATGAAGTTACAGGCGAATGGGTACCTATTGCTATTAGCGAATGTTCTGCAACTTGGTTTAATGGCGATAAAAAGTTAGAAAGCGAAATAGGTTATGTAATTTGTCAAGTAAGGTTTGTAACAAACGATAAAAACTTAATAGCAAACAAAGATTATCAAATGTTTGATGTTACTGTTCTAATAGATGGTGCCGACCCAGATATAAATTCACTTACTTTCTTAAATAAAGAAACAATTTCTTATAGCAAGGCTCCAACTCTTGCTAGAGTTTCAAGGGTAACAACTACAAATCCAGTTTTAACCTATTTAGATAGCATAAGATATACTTATATTGTAGGTCGTGAATATGCAGACGAAATTATATATGACGAGAAACAACAATTCCCACTTGATGCAAATACAATTTTAAATGCAGGTGTTTATAAGATTATTGCACATTTTGATTCTTCAACTTGCGGTTTCTACGACTTTGAAAGTTTAATGGGTGAAGACAATAAACCATTTACTCTTGAAAAGGAATTAAGAATTAATAAGGCAAAACTTAACATAAGTTTAAACTCTGTACAAAGAACATACGGAGACCTTATTATGAATAATGACCCAGAAGTTAAGGCAAGCGGTATTGAGGGGCTTGATAAAAACGATTATACCTTAGCAATCTACTCAGATAAGGGATTAATTAATCGTGTTCCACTTAACTACTTAACTGATGCTGGAACTTATTATATGATTTTGGAACTTAATGAGAGTTTAAAAAATAACTACGAATTTGATAATAACGGCGTATTTATGGCTGAGTATGTTATTAAACAAAAAGAAATTTTTGGTTATGACCTAGTCGTAGATGGTGTATTAAGAGAAGACGGAAGTAAACTAAATGATAAACTACACATTAATTTCAACATTACTGAATTTATAGACGGAATTGTTCCAGAGTATCAATTAGTATTTACTAGAAATGGTCAGCAAGTAACAAATATTGTTTCGGCAGGTGACTATGAAGTTTCTATAGTATTTGCAGGCAATAATTACTTTACAAATAGAGTAGTAAGTTTTAAGGTTTATGAAGCACAAAATTATCGCAACTTAATAATTTTTGCTAGTGTTGGCGGAATAGTTTTAATTGCATTATTAGTTGTTGTACTTTCAGTAAGAAGAACTCGCAAAAAGCGTAAACAAAATGTTGGACAAGCACAGTTAAAACGCACTAAACAAGAAATTAACGCTAAAGTAGCAAACAATGCAAATGCTAATGTAGGCAATAGCAATGTTTCTTCAAATAAAGTAAATAACTTAAACCCAAGTGGTGCTAATGTAAATAATACTAATACAAATAATAACGCAAAACCTGCAAATGCAAATGGCGGACAACAAGTTAATAATACAAACATAAATAATCAAAATGCAGATATGCAAAATTATAATGGTCAAAATATGTATGACCCTAATATGAATCAAGGATACTACGACGCAAATGGTAATTATATAGACCCTAATGCGTATAACG
>CAMRVD010000010.1 GCA_947054085.1 uncultured Clostridia bacterium
GGTGGACATTTTAGTTTTGCAGATAATCCATATCAGTTTTATAAGGTTTTAGAGTATTTTATAAATAACTTATAACTAATCAATTATTTATTTTTAAAATTTTTAATTTATATAAAATTATGGAGAATTAATGAAAAATTTATTACTATTTAAATATTTAGGTGTTCCTAGTGTTACCGATTTTTGGCTTATTATAGTACTATCTATTATTAATGCTGCAATAGTTGCTTGCATAAGTACCAAAACTTTGCAGGTGCTTCAGTTGTCTGGGTATAAGGTAAAAGGCGTAGTTAGTTATTTTAAAGAAACAAAGTTTGCTAATTGGTTTAGATTATTGTTTGTATCGTTACTGTCGGGTGCTACATTGCTTATAACTAATATTCTTTTAGACGAATTTTTAATTTACAGAGCTTTAAAATATGTAGGTTTAATTTTTTATTTTATATTTGTGACTGTTTATATTATTAATATTTATTCGGTTACACAAAAAACTCCTATAAAGTATACCAAACGCATGAGCAGAATTGTATTTGTATTAGTATGTTTAGGGTTTTTAATAAGTGTTGGGCTATTATATGTTTCTGTCAACTATATTCCTTATTTTGAGGCTGGCGGAATGTTGGTTATCCCTATAATGTGTCCAATACTTGCACTTGTGGCTCATTATATTACTGTGCCGTTAGAAAAAATTATTGCTAAAAATTTTATTTTAAAAGCTAAAAACAAACTAAAAAATAGCAATGTTACGGTTATTGGTGTAACTGGTAGCTATGGCAAAACTTCGGTTAAAAATGTTATCGCTGCATTACTTGCAGAGGAGTATAAAGTTTGTGTGTCGCCTTATAGCTACAATACTCCGCTGGGGCTTTCTAAAACCATATTAGAAAATTTAGAACCCGACGATAAAATTTTTGTTGCTGAAATGGGTGCTAGATACGTTGGTGATATAAACGAACTTGCTCAAATGGTTAATCCTAGTATTGGAGTAATTACAGGTATTGGTAATCAGCACATGGCTACGTTTGGTAGTATAGAAAATCTTGTTAAAACCAAAGGGGAACTAACCGATTATATTACAGAGCATGGTGGCACTATGATTTTTAATACAGATAGTACTTTGGCTAAAGAAATGTATTTGACTGCTACGTGTAAAAAACAACAGGTTGGAATAGCTAATACTGCAGATATTTATGCTGAAGATATAAAATGTACCTCTAAGGGTAGTGTATTTACTTTGGTG
Source organism: uncultured Clostridia bacterium (assembly GCA_947054085.1). Taxonomy (GTDB): domain Bacteria; phylum Bacillota; class Clostridia; order Christensenellales; family UBA1242; genus RGIG4790. Next base: position 1,241 of record CAMRVD010000010.1, read on the forward strand.
ATAGATAATATAAAATATAAGAATGTTACTACAGTGCTTCTTGGAGAACATAATATTTCTAATATATTAGTAGGTGTTAGTGTTTGTAAACAATTAGGTGTAAGCGATGTTAAAATACTAGAGGGTATATCTAAATTGACAGCAACAGCTCATAGGCTTTCGTTAATGCCGTCTACTAATGCACTTATTGTTATAGACGATGCATATAATGGAAGCGTAGAAGGGGCAAATTGTGCACTTAAAGTTTTAAGCAATTTTGAAGGCAGGAAAGTTGTAATAACTCCGGGTCTTGTAGAGCTTGGATCAGAACAATTTAATAGTAATTTTGAGTTTGGCAAAAATATGAGCAAGGTTTGTGATTATGTTATAATTTGCGGCATTGTAAACTATGAAGCTCTATCTGGTGGGTTAGAATTTGGAGGAATGAAATCTAATAAAATATTACGAGCAGCAAGTTTAAGCCAAGCTGTAAGTATACTTCCTAGTATTACTAATCCCGGTGATGTTGTACTATTTGAAAACGATTTACCCGATAATTATTTGTAAAAATTAAAGTATAATCAGTGATTTACAAAGTAAAATACCAAAGATAACTAAAAATTATTGGAGGTATTTTTTATGAATGTTGCTATTGTTTTTGGAGGTAAGTCGGTAGAACACGATGTTAGTATTGTTACTGCCAAACAGATACATAGTATAAAACATGATTGCACACTTATTTACATAAATAAGGAAGGAAAACTTAATTTATATAACAATTCTAAATTTGAGTTTGAGGATTTTAAAGGTAAAACGCCGTTAACAGAAATTGTACTTAAAGATGGCTACATATTTAAAAAGACAATGTTTGGATTAAAAAAATATATAAAGATAGATTGTGCTATTATATGTTTACATGGCGGTGATGGCGAAAATGGTAAGATAACAAGTATGTTTAATATGGCTAAAATTGCAACTACTGCTGGCAGTCATGTTGCTCTTGGCATTAGTATGGACAAGTGGCTTACTAAAGTTTGTTTAAAAGGTTTAAAAGTTGACAATGTTGATGGATTTTTAATAAACAAGGGCGATGACGTATTAGAAGTAGATAAAAAAATATCAAAAAGCTTTGGGTATCCTGTAATTATAAAACCTAATGGTGGTGGTAGTAGCATTGGTATACAAATAGCTAAAAATAAGCAAGAACTGCAAAATGCAATGCTTGTTGCTTTAGAATTTGACAACTCTGCTATAGTAGAACAAGAAATTTTGGATTTTACCGAATATAATTGTGCTGTTTATGGCGATGTTAATAATTATATAGTTAGCAAAATAGATAAACCAGTAAAAAAAGACGAAATATTATCTTTTACTGATAAATACTTGTCGTCTAATAAAAATAAGGGTAAAGGAATGAAGGGGCAAACCCGCGATTTTCCTGCTAAACTGCCAACAAAGTTAGAGGGAAAAATACGAGAGATTTCGGGTTTAATATTTACTAGCCTAGGCTTTTATGGTGTTGTTAGAATAGATTTTATGTACGACAATAAGTTAAATAAATTATATGTAAACGAAATAAACAGTGTTCCCGGTTCTCTTGCTACATACTTTTTTACAGACGATAAGTTTACAAACTTAAACTTTGTAAATAAGTTGGTAGAAATAGGCATAAATAACTATAAAAACTTATCTAGTGTAAATAAAAACTATATAACCAAATTGTTTTAGTTTAACATTATTTGTTATGGATTAAAGTGATAACTATAAAAAATAGAATAATTAATATAGTACATTAAATTTAGCAAAGAAATTCATCAATTATAATATTAATAATGGAATATTTTAATTGGTGAATTTTTTACGTGTAGTTTTTTAAAATTTTACTACATTCTAATTGTAAACTTTTTATTATTATTTGGGGTTCTAATATTTTTATAGAATCACCGTATTCCATAAATTTATGAATAAGTCCGTTATTGTTCACAGCCTTTATTTTGTAAGTATCTGTATTTACAGTTTCGGTTTTAGCCCAGCAAGAAATATCTTTTATAATACTTTCATTACATTGTAAAACCACGTCTATTGTTTTAAACTTACTATTGTTCCATGGTTTTTGATCTAAATTTATATTTTGCTTATTAAACTTTAAATCTGTAACTATTATATTAGATATTCGATTAAGCTTAAAAAGTCTAAATTGATTTTTTTTGTTGCAGTAGCCGTATAAGTAGTAATTACTTTCCTTATATACTATGCAATAAGGATCTACTTTTCGTAAACTTTGTTTATAGCAAAATTCCACTTTTACAGAGTTTATACAAGCTTTAAACAAAGTAGAGTATTCGCTACTTATGGTTGTTGTGCTAAACCACGGAAGGGTATCTACAAATAACTTGTCGACTTGCTTTTGGGCTTCGGTAAACTGTGTATTGGTTATATGTTGCTTAAGTTTACTAGATACTACCGCACATAATGTAGGATTTATATTTTTTGAACTTTTTACTAAACTTAGCAAATATGCAAGTTCTTGCTCACTAAAAAACCAAGTACTTAGTTTAAATTTACCAGCAACGGATATGCCTCCATTTTTGCCAGTGCAAGATGTTATAGGAAACCCCGTATAACATAACTTTTCTACTTGCCTATATACTGTTTTTGTACTAATTTCAAACTTATCTGCAAGCTCGGACGCTTTATGAGTTTTGCCGTCTAGTAAACTTAAAAAAATTCCAAATTGTGTAAAATTGCTCATAACTAAAATATAGCATATATTTTTTGTATTTGCAATAAAAATAGAACAATTGTTCTATTTTTATTGCAAATGTACAACTTATGTAAAGCCGCAACTTATTAAAATTTTATTATAATAAACAAAGTAAATTTTGATTGCTAAAAATTTTTTAATTGTGTATACTTATCGTAACAATAAATTATTTTAGTATATAAATATAATAAGGGCAGGAGAATATGTTTGATTTTTTTAGTTCTAACTTTAAAAAACGTGCTTTTGAAAAAGCTTTAAAGGAAGTAGAAAAAGAAGGCTTTGAAATAATACTTAGCGAAGAAGATTATAATGCTACAATTTTGCCCGACAATGCTAAAGAAGTGGCAGAACTTTCTGAAAACAAAAAAGAGGAAAATAATAAAATTACAGAATCTACTTTAGATATTTCGGAATTTTCTACTACAGAAAATCGCAAACGTCCAGTAACTAATCACGAAGTATTATCTGGAGAATTTACAAAGCAATCCAAAGAAAATTTATACGATAAACTTTTTGCAGATTCGGACACTTTTTTAAGTAAAACCCAGTTTGAAAAAGGTGAGCTTTTAAATAGTGAAGAAGATTCTAGTAAAATTTGGGAAGATACAAATTTAAAAGTAGAGCAAGATGATAATATAATAGTAAACCAAGCTGATGATTATAAAAAACGCGTAGATGATTTTAATAAGAAAATTCAACAACAAGTATTTAGCGATTTACGTGTTAAACAAGAAGATGAATTAGTTAAACAAAAGAAAGAAGAACTAAATAAAATAGAAGAAAATAATAAGGCTTTGCAAGATGCACAATACCGAGCAGATTTGGCAGAAGAACAAAAGCGTTTAGCCCAAGCTGAAGCCGAAAAAGAAAGAATGTTAAGGTTAGAAGCCGAAAAAAAAGCTGCCGAAGCTAGTCTTTTAGCCGTGCCTAAAACTAAGCCTAAAACTAAACGAGCTCCAGCAAAGCGTAAGCGTAAATACGATGCAGATATTGTAGGAGGCTTTAATTTTTAGTTTATACTAATTATGGTACTTTTAAAAAAGATAAAAGAAGTTGCGTTTTCAATTTTGCCAATAGTTGCGATAGTACTGCTATTGCATTTTACTATATGCAAATTTGAAACCCAGTTACTTATAAAATTTATTGTAGCTGTTATTTTAATTTGCGTAGGCGAAGTTTTCTTTTTAACTGGTGTAGATAGCACAATTATGCCTATGGGCGAAATGGTTGGGGAAAGCGTAAATAAAGTTTCTAACTTTTTTTTGTTTATATTTTTTGCTTTTTTATTTGGAATGTTTGCAACAATCGCTGAGCCAGATGTGCAAGTTCTTTCAAGCGAAATTATTGCATTTACGGGGCTTAATATCAATAATACTGTGCTTTTGTTTATTATTGGGGCAGGTGTTGGACTTTTTGTTGCTTTTGCTCTTATTAGAATTGTAAAAACCGTTCCTATTAAAATATTGTACCTTGTTTTTTTAAGTATGATATTTGTTTTGGCGGCCTTTGTTCCGCAAAGTTTTGTAAGTATAGCTTTTGACGCAGGTGGTTCGACTGTAGGTATTATTACCAGTCCGTTTTTATTATCTTTAACTGCTGGTATTGTTCAAAAAAGCAGTAAAAGCGATACTGATAATTTTGGAGTTATTGGGCTTGCTGGTCTTGGTCCTGTAATTGCTGTATTAATACTAAGTTTGTGCATGTCTAGTAGCGGAGCAACAGATATTGTTGCTGGTTCTGAGTTTAATATTTTTGTAGAAGTTTTATATAATACCGTTATGGCAATTGTTCCGCTTGTAGCGGTGTTCTACATATTTCAGATTATATACATAAAGCTGCCAAAACGCAAAAAGGTATCGCTTGCTGTAGGAGTGCTAATAACTTTTGTGGGGTTATATCTGTTTTTATTTGGTATAAACTATGGCATGCTGGAAATGGGTAATGCAATGGGCGAAGCCTTGTCTAGTAAAAATATATATATTATTCTTTTGGTTTATGTAGCATTTAGTTTGGCAATAGTGTTTACCGAACCCGCTATAAGAGTGCTTGGTGCTCAGGTAGAAGCCCAAACTCAAGGCAATATAAACCGAAAAGTTGTAAATATTGCATTGTCTGTTGCTATGGCTGTGGCAGTTAGTTTATCTGCCGTTAGGATTTATTTTAATGTTAGCATATGGTATTTTTTGGGTATCGGTTACGGCTTAATTGCAATATTAATGATTTTTGCTTCACCACTTTTTATAGCTATTGCTTTTGACAGTGGCGGCGTTGCTAGCGGGCCTATGAGTACTGCATTTTTGATGCCGGCTATGGTTGCTATGAGCGAGTCTGCCGCAGAAGGATTTGGCTTTATAGCAATAGTTGGAATGATACCAGTACTAGTTTTAGAAACATTAGGTGTTGTGTATCAAGTAAAAATATACGGAACAAAACGCAGACGCAAAAAAGTTGCGTACAGAATTGCTTATGGCGAAAGAGCATATTCTAATATGGAAAAGCTAGAACTACGTCACAAATATTTAATGGTAAGTAGGGGGAATAATGAAGAAGGTTAAAATGCAAACTCGTAAACCCAAACTCAGCGAAATTAACGAGCTTTCGATTGCTGTGTTTATATGTAAGACAAGTGCAGAATCCGAATTAAAAAAATACGCCGAAGAACTTGGAGGAAAACTGCTAAGTTCTATGCGAGCTAAGGGATTAAGTCGATCTAGTATTGCTGCAGCATTTGGAGCATATACAAATGTTTGCGTTGTGCTTGTTATGTGCCAGCAAGAAATAAGCCGAAGGCTTGTTCATGATGTTAGTGCAAAATTTAAGTTTACAGAGGCTGGCAATGGCAAAGGATTTTTGCTAGATACCGATGGATACATGGGGGCCAAAGCCGCTTTTATAGGAGAATAGAATGGAATTATTTGACAAAGATGTATTTGATGATGATATATATAAACTAGTTGTAGCAGTTGTTCAGCGTGGCTATAGTGACGAGGCTATTAATGCAGCAAAAAGTAAAGGTGCAAAAGGTGCAGTAATACTAAGCGGTAAAGGTAGGGGAGAATCGGAACGTAAGTTTTTTGGGTTTCAGGTAGACCCCGAAAACGAAACAATTTTAATGCTAGTAAAAGAAGAATTTTGTGTTCCAATAGTAAAAGCTATTTATGGGGCTGTAGATTATAAATCGGCAGCTCGTGGTATGGTATTTGTTCTTCCTGTAAGTTATGTTAGCGGAATGACACATAGTAAAGACAAGCAAAATATTTTGGATGTTTTAGGCGACGACGGCAAGCCTGTAACTAACGATAATGTAACCTCTGATTAAACAGCAAAAATAAAATCCACTTTTATTTAAAGTAGTTCTTATGTCTTACTACTAAAAAGTGGATTTTATTTTGCTAAAAATTTGATTATATAAATAGTGAAGTTAAAATAAATATTAACTAGTAATCTACATTCTTATAAAATTTTGTTTATTTAAATTAATTATTAATTATCTTTTTTATAAGTAAGTAAAATTTTAACTATTTTTTGTGTTCCATTGGGTAAATTTGCGTTTTTTAGGGTTGTTTTGTAAGTATTTTTGTTATTAAATAGCTCGTTTACTGCATTTATTAGGTTATCTTTGTTTAAATTGTCTTGTAATAAAACCTTTGCATAGCCCAATCGCTCAAAATATTTGGCATTATCTACTTGGTCGCCACGTGATGCTCCCTTAGGCAAAGGAATCAGGAGCATGGGCTTATTATAGTACGCTAGCTCAAAAATAGTGTTGCTTCCAGCCCGCGAAATTATAACATCTGAAAGTTTTATAAGCTCTTGCATGTTGTCTGCAAATTCTATTTGCTTATAGTCCTTGGCTTTTATACTATTGTTTATGTTATTTTTACCTACTTGATGGATAACATAAAACTTTTTAGTGAGTTCGGTTACACTTTCAAAAACAGCAGTATTAACTGCTTTAGCACCTAGGCTTCCACCCGTAATTAAAAGGATAGGTTTGTTAGATGAAATAACCGTTTTTGATTTTGAACTTTCCCTTATAGGAGAACCTGTAAATACTCCTTTTTTGCCAACATTGTCTGCAGTTTCCTTAAAAGTGGTGCATATGCAGCTGCACTTAGTTTTGCTTAGTTTATTTGCAAGTCCCATGGTTAAATCACTTTCGTGAGTGACTACAGGTATGTTTAAACTTTTGGCGGCAAATACTACGGGCAAACTAACATAACCACCTTTAGAAAAAACAATGCTTGGATTAACTTTTTTTAAAATTTGTTTTGCTTGCTTTACACCTTTTAAAAATTTTATAGGAATTTTGAAATTTTTTAGCAGATGACATCTATCTAATTTTGCGGTTTCTACAGCATAGTATTTAAAGCCGCCATCAGACGAGATTATATTTTTTTCCATCCCATTTATGCTGCCAATATATACAAGGTTTGTAAAGTGTTGTTGAAGGTAGGGTTTAAGTGCTAAATGTGGCATAATGTGACCAGCAGTTCCGCCACCTGTTAAAACTATCGTACTCATATTTTCTCCATTATAGTTATTGTATGTAACTATAACGCTTTTATGTGAAAAATGTTTGCAAGATAACCATAATTTTTGGTATACTTTATATGCTGATCTTTTGGCGGTATTTTTATTTAAAATACTAATACTGGTTTTAAAGATTTTAACAATTTTTAGATTTTTACTTTAATTAAAGGAATTTTTATGGCAGAAAAAAAATCGTATGATGCAAAAGATATAACCGTTTTAGAAGGGTTAGATGCAGTAAGACTTAGACCGGGCATGTATATTGGTACTACTGGTGCAAAAGGATTACATCATTTAATATGGGAAATTTTAGATAACAGTATAGACGAAGCAGCTAATGGATACTGCTCGCGTATTATATTGTCGTTAAACAGCGATGGATCTGTAACAGTAGAAGACAATGGTAGAGGTATTCCTGTAGATATTCACCCAGTGCTTAAAGTAAGTGCTGTGGAAGTTGTATATACTCAGCTTCATGCCGGCGGAAAGTTTAATAACGACAACTATGCGTACTCGGGTGGGCTTCATGGTGTAGGTGCATCGGTAGTAAATGCTCTTAGCAGATGGGTTACGGTAGAAGTTAACCGGGACGGCAAAAAATATATTATAGAGTTTGAAAGCAGTGTTGGCAAAAACGGTAAAATAGTAGGTGGAGCTGTTAAATCGCCACTTACAATAGTTGGTAAATCGGCAACCACCGGTACAAAAGTAACCTTTATGCCAGATGACCGTATTTTTGAAACTATAAATTTTGATTATAACACCATAAATAAGCATATTAAAGAACAAGCGTTTTTAAACAAAGGGCTGGAAATCTGTTTAGTGGATAACAGAAACCCTAATGTCGAACCGGTTGTCAAAAGTTATAAATATGATGGTGGCATAAAGGATTTTGCTAACTATTTAACCGAAAGTAAGACAAAGTTGTACGACGAAGCCATATATTTATCTGGTACATCATCGGACATTAAAGTAGAGGTTGCAATTTGTCATACCGACGAATATGTAGATAATATTTTTAGTTACGTTAATAACATTAACACTAGCGAGGGCGGAACTCACGAAGTTGGTTTTAAAAGTGCTATAACCAAAGTTTTTAACGACTTAGCAAGAAAGGCTAATATTTTAAAAGATAAAGATTCTAACTTAATGGGTGACGACTTTAGGGAAGGACTTTGTGCAGTTATTAGCATAAAGATGAAAAATGTCCAGTTTGAAGGGCAGACTAAAGCAAAGCTTGGCAACCCCGAAGCTCGACCTGCGGTAGAAGCCGTTACAATAAGCGAATTAACCAATTATTTTAATGGCAGAGGCACGGGTAAAACATTAAGTGCCATTATAGAAAAAGCTTTGGGTGCAGCTAAAGTACGCGAGGCAGGCAGAAAAGCAAAAGAAATAGCTAGGCAAACAAATAGTTTGGATAACACTAATAATTTGGTTGGTAAACTTGCAGCTTGCTCTGGCAAAAATTATGCCAATAACGAACTTTTTATAGTAGAAGGTAACTCTGCTGGAGGCTCTGCAAAGCAAGCAAGGGACAGACATTTTCAGGCTGTATTGCCGCTAAGAGGTAAGCCTTTAAATGTAGAAAAAAAGAGGCTAGAGCAAGTCCTTCAAAATGAAGAATTTAGAACAATAATCTCTGCACTTGGTGCTGGTATAGGTCAGAAGTTTGATCTTAGTGGATTAAAGTATCACAAAGTTATTATTCTTGCCGATGCCGACCAAGATGGTGCACATATACGTGCAATACTTCTTACTTTCTTTTACAGGTACATGCGCGAGCTTATTACAGAAGGTCATGTATTTATTGGCATGCCACCACTATACAAACTAAAAAAGAAAGACCTGACCGAATACGTGTACAGCGATGCCGAAATAGACGAAGCTATTAAACGCTTTGGTAGTAATTATAAACTTAGCCGCTATAAAGGACTAGGCGAAATGAACCCCGAAGAGCTTTGGACAACAACGCTCGATCCTAAGGAGAGAACCATTGTACAAGTATCTATAGAAGATGCTGCCGAAGCTGAAAAAATGATAACAACTCTTATGGGCGACAATATAGACGCAAGAAAACTTTATATTAGCGAAAATGCCGACTTTAATAAAGAAGATAAAGCTATGAATCTGCTAAAAAAGAAGTAGATAAAGTTTACTTGATAATTTAGAAAAAATTTATAATAGTAATATAATTTTAAGGATGATTTATGGCAAAAAACGAAGAAATTGTTTATGCAAAACATATTTTAAATAAAAATTTGGACGAGGTTATGCACGAAAGCATGATGCCGTATAGCGAACATGTTATACTAGATCGTGCACTACCTAGGGTAGAAGATGGGTTAAAGCCTGTACAAAGACGTATACTATATACCCTAGACCAGTTGGGTATAACCCCAGACAAGGAATTTAAGAAATCTGCCCGCATAGTTGGTGAATGTTTGGGTAAATATCATCCACATGGTGATACTTCGGTTTACGATGCTATGGTACGCCTCGCTCAAAACTTTAATATGCGTATGCCATTAGTGGAAGGTCAGGGAAACTTTGGTAGTATTGATGGCGACGATGCCGCTGCCATGCGTTATACCGAAGCAAGGATGGCACCACTTGCATTAGAAATGCTTAATGGGTTAGAAAAAAACACTGTAGAATGGCAACTGAACTTTGACGATTCACTTCAAGAACCTGTTACGCTTCCTTGTAGATTTCCTAATCTGTTAGTAAATGGTGCAAGTGGTATTGCGGTTGGGCTAGCAACAAACATACCAACGCATAACCTAGGCGAAGTTATTAACGGTGCAATTGCACTTATAGATAACAAAAATATAACAACTACCGAACTTATGAAACATATTAAAGCTCCGGATTTTCCTACTGGCGGCTATATTATTGCGGGAGAAGAACTAAAACAAGCCTACGAAACCGGCAGAGGTAAAATATATATTCGGGCAAAATTGCATGTAGAATCAGCTACTGACGGAAAACAGACAATTGTTATTACTGAGTTACCATATCAGGTAAATAAAGCTAAATTGCTTCAGCGTATAGTTGAACTTAAGGAAACTAAAAAAGAGCAACTTTCAGGTATCGGCGAGGTAGTAGACGAAAGTGACAAACAAGGTATGCGTGCGGTTATTAAGCTTAAAAAAGATGCCGACTTACGTAAGATTTTAGACTTACTATTTAAATATACCGATATGCAAATTTCGTTTGGTATAAACATGGTTGCAATAGCAGAGGGTCGCCCTCAGCAAATGGGCATTAAAACCATGCTTACCTATTACGTAAACTATCAAAGAGATGTAGTTTACAGAAGAACAAAATTTGATTTAGACGCTGCAAAAGAACGCGAACATATTTTAAAAGCTTTAATTATAGCAGTTAGAAATATAGACGAAGTTGTTGCTATTATAAAACGTAGTGCAAATACTACCGAGTCTAAGCAAAAATTACGCGAAAGGTTTGAACTATCTGAACGTCAAGCACAAGCAATACTAGATTTACGTTTAGCACGACTTACTCATTTAGAGGTTTACAAGTTAGAGCAAGAACTTTTAGATATTCAGGCACTGATAGCAAAACTATCTGCAATTGTTGCAAGCAAAAAACTTCAGTTTGACCTAGTTAAGGAAGAAATGCTGGAAGTTAAAAAGAAATACAAAGACGCACGCCGCACAGAAATAATCGATAGTGTAGACGACTATAAAATTGATGCTGCAAATACTGGTAACGTTCAGGCAAAGGAAAAAGTAGTTGTAGTGGTTACTGCAAGCGGTACCGTTAAAGCAATTTCTGCCAAAAAGTTTGCAGGAGCAAGCAAACTTTGGACAGAACGTTCTGGTTTGCACGAGGTTATAATAAGCAGTGCCGAAAGTATGAACGATAAAGCTGCAATTATTTTTACAAACCTTGGAAATGCAGTTAAATTAGACCTTTCCACTTTGGTTTTATCTAACTACAAGGACAAAGGTATAATTTTAAATAAACTAGTTAAAGGCATGCAAACGACAGAAGTTCCTGTTGCTGTTATTCCTTATCCAGATGAAGGTAGTAACAAAGAGTTATTATTCTTTACAAAACAGGGAATGATTAAAAAGACGCAAGAAAGTGAATATACACTTTTAAAAACATTATATCAGGCAGCAAAACTAAAGGACGGAGACGAAATTATTAAGGTAGAAGAGGATATACCAGATACAACCATTATGTTTGTAACCAAGCAGGGTATGGCTTTAAATGCCGAAAAAACTGACATACCATTACAGGGTAGAATTTCTGCAGGCGTTAAAGGTATTGCTCTTAATGATGGCGACAACGTTGTAAGCGTAGACCAAGTTGTAAGCGGTGACGAAATTGCAGTTGTAACTAACACTGCATATGCTAAGCGAGTAATTACTAACGAAATTGATGTTCTTGCAAGATATCGTAAAGGCGTAAAGATTATAGATCTTAAAGGTAAAAATTCTTCGGGCGATAGTGTTGTAATTAGTGGTAGAGTTAGCTTAAACAGCGATGTTATTATAGATAGCGATGGCGAACTTAGTGCATTAAGCAGCAGAGATTTAGAAGAAGATATAAGATCTAGTAAAGGTAAATGTTTATCGGTTAATGGTACAGCAGTTACTGGTGGATTTATCCGCAATATTTAGAGCATAATTATTTGACGGACTAGCCGAAGTTTGTTATACTAAAATAAATTTATGTAAGGAGGCGAACATGAAGAAAGATACAGACGAAATTATCGTTAACTTAAATGGCGACGATAATGCTGAAGTTCGCAAACTTACAGATAGCGAACAGCTTCAAATGAAAAAGCTGCAAAGAGAATTACGAAAAGAGCTAGGGTTAGAAGATGAACCCATCGTAAAAGATATTGATAAAAATAAAGATGAGCAAAATAAACAAACATCTATAAAAGAAAATTTAAACCAAAACAACAATAGACAACCTATAGCGGAAGATGCTGATAAAGCTATTAATTTAGCAGCCAAGACCGATAAAACGGAAAGCCAAGAAACACAGTTAGATAATAATGCAATAGCTAGTGCAGATGCGGTAGAAAACCATGTATTTAATGATGTCGAAATAAGCAACTCAAAAGAAATAACTAAAAATGACCAAATTTTAAAGGACGAACTAAGTTTAAATACCAATAAAGAATTAAATACTGCATCAGAAAAAGTAAGTACTACTATAGACAATAAAAGTACGGTTTTAGATGGTAGCGAAAACGAGATGCCTTCGGAAAATATCGACGATCAGTTAACCGAAGAAAATACCCGAGAGGAGTATACTGATAATTACGAACAATTTTTTAAACAATACTCTCGAAAAGACGATGATGATAGTTCTAGCTATGGTAAATACGACTCGGATTTAGATTTTAAGTTAAACCGAAAACTAAAAAAAGTTAAACTTCCGCTACAAAAAAAATACAAAGCATTGATTGGAATAATGTCGGTTATTGTACTTATTTGTGCTTGTATTGGGTTGGGGTTAGGGCTTTATAAAAAGCCACAGGAAATACTTCTTACTAACATCAGTATTACTCAGCCTAAACTAAATGAGACTTTTGTTGTAGACGGTAAGTATGTAAATGATTATATAAGTTACGATAATATCTATATTATTTGTAACTATAGCGACGGAAAAGTAAAAAAAGTTTTATTAACTAAAGATATGGTTACAAATTTAGAAGGTCCAATAAACAGCAGTGGTAAATTTACATCAGCTGGCGAAGTTGTGGCTAATATAAATTATCAAGGTAAGCAATTAAAACTTAAATATATAGTTTCAGAAAAAATTATAGATAGTATTTCTATTGTATGTACAAATTTTGCTATAAATAATACCAGTGTAGACCTTACTAATAAACTTAAAGTTATAGTTAATTACAAAAATGCAACTAGCGAACTTGTAGATATTAACGATTGTAAGTTTATGGTAGATGTTGGTACAATAGAATTGCATCCGTCAAATGGAGTTATTAATGTTGGCAACAAAGTTACAGGGCGTCATACTTTAAGAGTCATTTATAAAAATGTTTTTTCTGATGTTAGCATTTATATAGATCAGAGATAAAAATATAAAAGGAGTAGTTTGCTCCTTTTTTTATTGTGCTTAATAATTATATATATAAGAAACGCGGTGAGAGTAAAAAAACTTTGGCGTTTTTTTTGTTGCATAATTTATAGTAATAGTGAATATCAATAAAGTATAGGCAGGTTTGATTACGACAAAATATGCTAAAAAAATGTAAAAATGCTAATATTTTAACAAATATAAGAAAGCATTTAAATTGATAAAAACTGCCATAAATAGTAACTTATAGGAGTTAGTTTTGTTATGAAAATAATCGCAATAAAAGCTAAACAAATTACAACTGTTGTTTCACTTATGTTGGTTGTTGCACTGTTATGTGTTTTTTCTAGTGTAACTGCAGCTAACACTGTTTACTTGGGATATGCTACGCGTATGGTTCCAATTTATAGTGTAAAAACCGACGAAAAAAAAGTTGCATTAACTTTTGATGCTGCTTGGGGAGCGGACAAAACAAGCAAAATTATTGAAATCCTTAATAACGAAGGTATAAAGGGCACTTTCTTTTTAGTAGGATTTTGGGTAGAAGCAAACCCTGATAAGGTAAAAGAAATAAGTGATGCCGGTTTTGATATTGGTACGCATAGCAATACCCATCCTAAAATGAGTACTTTAAGTAGTAATCAGATGGCGTCTGAACTTAGTACCAGTATGGAACTAATTACAAAAATTACCGGAAATCCAATTCGATTTTTTAGACCACCATTTGGCGACTATAATAATCAGTTACTTACTACTGCTGCCGGATTGGGTTTACAAACTATTCAGTGGGATGTAGATAGCCTAGATTGGAAAGGACTTTCGGGGGAACAGATTTTAGAGCGTGTTAAGCAAAGTGTTACAAATGGTTCGATAATACTTTGTCATAATAACTCTGATCATATATTGGATGCTCTTCCGTTGGTTATAAGCTACTTAAAGGCCGAAGGATACAGTATGGTTAAGTTAAGCGAACTAGTGTACGAAAGCGATTATACAATAAATAATAACGGGCTGCAAATTAAAAACTAAAAACTTAAGGGGACACTTATGAATATTAATTACGAAAACAATAATGTCGTAAAACTAAAAGGTAAAATTATTGATGCTCCAATATATTCGCATCAAGTATTGGGTGAAGGATTTTTTGAAAGTAAGCTAGAAGTTAAAAGATTATCCGGCGAAAAAGATATATTACCAATTACATTTTCGGAACGAATAATAAAAAATTTAAGCATTGGTGACGAAATAGCTTTAATAGGTCAGTTTAGAAGTTACAATAAGGTAGAAGATAAACATAGTAAACTTATGCTTACTGTATTTGTTCGCGAAATTGTAGATCCAAAGGAGTTAGATACATCTAACAATATTACTATGATTGGTTATGTTTGTAAACCTCCAATTTATAGAACTACTCCTTTTGGTAGAGAAATTGCTGATATATTGCTTGCTGTAAATCGTGCCTATAATAAAAGCGATTACTTGCCTTGTATTGCATGGGGCAGGAATGCTAGATTTGTACAAGAAATGCAAGTAGGCGAAAAAATAGAAGTTACTGGAAGGGTACAAAGTCGTAATTATCAAAAACGAACTGAAACTTCTGTTATAACTAAAACTGCTTACGAAATTTCTATAAGCGGTATTAGACTTGCAGATGCAGATGGCGAATTTTCGTATACTAGATCTCAAGCAGAAACCAGTTTTGAAGATATTCCTGTAGAGACTGACGAGGAATCTGGTTTAATACGTAAAACTCGGGCTCAGTTATAAATTGTAATAAAAAAAAGACCATACATGGTCTTTTTTTTATTGATATTTATCGAACAACTTTGCGTTTAGTTATAATTAAAATTATTAAAAATAGTACATTTAAAATAACTAATATTAGTCCTATAATTTGTAGAGTAGTATAACTATTTGATTTTACATTGCTTGCTAAAATATAACCTTCGAAATAATTGCCCTCTGGCCCGTTGTAAGCAATTTTTACAAATCCTTCTTTATTACGACTTTCGATAATTCTAACTTTTGTAGCTTGATCTAATTTATGAAGCACGGTAGAGGAGGTATCTGCATATTCGTAAATATTAGCTCCTGCTATTAATTTAGCATTAGGTACTACTAAGATAATACGTTTATCGGCACTTAAAATTACTTTTGTGTCTATAAATCCTATATTACCATTTACTTTTATCAGTGCATAATTGGTATTAGTGTGCCCGTTTACTGTGTAGTATGTAGGAATATAAGAAATAATTTCCACTGGTAGATTGATACTAATAGTGGTTTTTATTTGGTTTAAATTATCTATTCCTGTGCTAGGATAACTATATAAATCGGACAGATTAGATACTTTAACTATTTTGTTGGTTGTTTGTTGATGTAATTCTATTTTTTCTAGATTATCGTCTTCTGCAATAATATAACCAAATTTATTAGTAACTAAATCATCAGCGAATGTTGTATACATTACATATTTATAACCAAAAAGATTAGAATCGTCGTTTAGTAATATATCTGCAATTTCTACAACATAACTACCTTCTGGTATGTCAGTTTTATCTTTACTATCTGGGCTCATTATTATGTAGTTGTTTTTAGTTAATTGATAATATTCGAAATCTTGAGCATGGCGGTAGTTAATGGTGCATTGAGGATTGGTTACCATATTTTCTACTTTACCTGTATTTAAATTAAGTTCTATATAACAGTTATCGCCTAGTAATGCAAGGGTATTGTCCGATACAGATATATTGATTACAGAAAACTCTGGTGGATAATTCGAAATACTATTATTTAAAGTTAAAGTAGGGGTTAGGCTATTAATTGTAAAATTATAAATATTAGTTTTAGATTTGTAATTGATAATTACTTCGCTATTATTAGAATTGGTTAAAACGCCTACTATTGGTTCGATTTCACCTTCGGGTGAGATAAGTGGAGTGCTGGTGCTAGTTGTAAAATTATCACCAAGTTCTACAGAATACGCAGTTACCGAACGATCGAAGCAATGTAGCATAAATATTCCGCTAGTAGTTTGTATAAAATTTAAATTATTAATTTGTGTAGATCCACTTAGCTGGTTTCTGTTAAACGATATTGTATAAAAAGTTAAAGTTTCTTCTGAAATATCTGATAGAATTGTGTCTTTTTTATTAGTAAAGAAGGTTGACGCAGTGTCCGTTATATCTTCGCCATTGCTTTCTTTATCGTCAGGAATAAGAGCGTACAAAACTTCTAAATTAGTGCCTTCTTCGGGCTCTAAGTCGGTAGGGTATAAACATATTACATGCTGGTTATCTAGTGTACTTGCAGATATTTTTGTTTGCCCATTTAGGTTTGGTACACTAATATTACTAAACGTTTGTGTTAATGTATTAAATTTTAGAATATCTTTATTGGTTAACATATATATGTCGTCCCCAATACAGCACATATCCAAAACTTCTCTATTTGTATTATAGCATTTGGATTGTAGATATTCTGTATTATTTATAAGTTTTAAATTATTGTCACTTGCATCATAAACATATGTACCACTATTTGTGCTTGCAATAAATTTAGCATCTACCATAAAAATGGTTCGATTATTAATTTGATTTTTTGAATTTAAAAAGTTAGTTTCGCTATGGTTATATGCATCGCATTTGCTAGCAGAAACAGGTACAATTAAAAAACTAAATAATAGTAGAGTAAATAAAATTAATTTTTTCATATAAACTATCCTTAAATATTATATAAATTAATCTTTTATAGTTTAAGGCTTAGCCCTAAACTATAAAAGTAATTTTTAATTAATCAAAACTAAAATCTAAGTTGTTGATAATATTATGCAGTGGAGTAAGTTCTTCGGCATTTAAACCTTGAACTATTTTAATTCCATCTACTACAGAGATTGTAATTAAGCTTGCACCTGCGGCAATAATTAGACCACCAAGTAATCCGCCAGTAAGTGCTCCACCTACAACTGTTGCAGCTCCAATAAATCCACCAATAATTGTTTCGCCAAGTGATCCATGCATTTTGTCGCAATTTGCAGTTTTAATTCGACTATCGATAGATAAGTCTATATTGGTGTTAAGTATAAATGCTCCAGCATGTTGAGCCGTAAAGTCAGATGCTGTTGGCATTAAACCTGCGTGCATAATATACGTGTAAGTGCCAGCATATTTTGCTTGACGATTGGTTATTCCAGCCCACCAGTTTACTAATGCTTGACCAGTTGTTAATTCTAGTTTTAAGAAGGATGCAGCAGCTTTTTCAAAATCGTTTTCGTAAGTAGTAACTAATGCGTTGCTAACATAGTTAAACATAAATTGAGTTTTAGCATTATTAATATAATAGTAGCCGCGTTCTGATTCTTCTGTAATAAAGTTACTAGGATTACCAGCAAAGTAATCAACTTTATGAGGTGCTTTATGCTCGCTTAGTTTATTAACACTTACTACAATATCTCCGTAGCTAATACTATTTCCAAAAAAGTTTTTATTAATTTGCTTTTTAAAGTTAGAGTATACATCTAACTGTGTAAATGTTAGATCGTCGGTGTTACCAGATTGCAGCCTATTTGAAAGCTGATTAAAACCTTCATATTTAAGTATATCTATAAGCGATTGTTTAGAAATACCAATGTAATCAAATATATTACCAGTTTTTGGCAATTTATTAAACATAGTTTCCTGTGCAGATTTGTCACCTGCTGGAGCAGTAAGTCCGCTAGCTGGGTTAAATGCTAAAATCTCGGTTATTATATTTAGTATTGTAGATTTAAGGTAAGAGCCTTTATCTATAATATATTCTAATGCATCAATATACATTTGTGCATTTTTGATTATATATAAATGATACATATCTATCATACCACAATCATCGCCATTTACACAATATGTATTTGAGTGTTCTTTACAATTGTGTCCATTATTAGTTTCTGTAGTGCCATGATACAACTGATTTATATACTGCAATAATTCTACTTGATTGCTTGTCTTGTTGTTTATAGACTTAGAATTTTTGTTAGGATTAGTAAGAGTAATTGTGTCGTCTAAGTTAGCTCCAAAAGGTTTACCATTTGTAAACGAAATTTGAGCTTCTACTTCTTTACTATTGCGTTGGAAGGCAAGTGACATTTTTACTTTTAGATTATTTTTATATTCTTCTTTAAAATTGATAAATCCTGTTTCGGCATCGGTAGTAAAGGCATCTTTAAAGAAGTATTCGTTAATAGAAGCAGAGTTTATTTTATTAGAGATTTTATTTATATCTGCATATTCGTCTACCGAAATTTGGTTAAATACAATTGCGTCATTTATTGCCAAATTTACTCTAGATATTCCAATTCCCGGGAATCCCGAGTTAGGGTCTGCAAATATTTTAGCATTAATTTTTATTGAAGGTTTAGCTTCGTTATTAAAATCTATAACAATCTCTAATATGTTATTGTCTAAAACTACATTTTGCATTACAAGCAAGTTGTTTTGGTTTATGACTTGAGTTGATATAAATTCTTTACTATCGTATTGTGTGTTGTTTATTATAAACTTAAATAAGTTTGGTTTTAACGAATAACTTTCGCCGTTTTTTATTATATAGTCGTACACATTATCGATAGTTTTATTTACATAATTGCTGTTGTAAGATAAAACATTTTGCGTTATTAGGTTGTTGTTTTTGTCGGTAGTTTCTATTGTAGTTAAATATGGTACTAATATACGCTCACCATCAGGGTTGGCTACGCAAACTTCGCGTATAATTTTATCTTGATCGTTAGCATTTAGCTTTAATGTCATATATTGATACGGGTTGTTTGGATCGTATGGATTAATCATATCAGCTGTTAATTTAACAGGGTATGATAGTGTATTGCCTGCGTTGTCTATCCAAGTATAAATATATGGATCGGATTCCTTAATACCAAATTCTGGATTTGCACTAGGATTTTTCCATTTGCCGTCTACTAAATGATTGTTTATATAAGCATCGCTATAAGCAATATAAGGCGAATTTCCTATTAAGTTGTCTTTATCTACAGTGGAGTTGCCTGTATACTGATTTTTGTCGGTATAACCTGTTGAAATTTCGCCAAAGTCTACTTCTAAATCGTAGTAAATAGGGTTAAAGTAAGTATACAAATTAACGTCGTTAGTAATATCGCCTAAGTCTAGATATAAGTAACTAATTGCAGCTGTATTTTTTTGGAACTTACCATCTATGTTTTGTGAATATTTAGATGTAAACAATTTAGAGTTATCTATATGTCCATACACTACACTGGAAGATATATTTCTGCTTTCTATATGGGTTTCTCCGTTATAGTAGTGTAGTAGAGGGAATGCATTTGCAACAGTATCTCCACTTACTCCAGTTTTAAGTATATCTAGTATAGCATTAACAGACTTTTTATTAGGTTCTTTATTAGGATCTATTGCATCCGAAGTGATACTAGAAAGATCACTACCATTAATTGAACCATCAGTAGAGTATATTGCATTAATTTGGTTAACGCTTGCAACTCCTTTAAACTCGCTAAATCCATTGGTTGCAACTGCTAGTTCTAAAAGTTGACCTTTTTTAACAACATACGATTCGGCTACTACTTTACCTTGAGTTGTAGATTCATCATCTTTAAAGTTTGGCTTAAAGTATTCGTTATTTTTAATTTGCGATTCGTTGTATGTCTTTTTAATAATATTAACAAGATATACCATAGGTTCGTATAGTGCTATTACAGTGGTATTACCATCCGCTTTAATTTGTAAATGATAATAAACTTGATTTTCTATAGTAATAGAATTTCCATGTAAAATGCGTTTTGCTGTGTCTATACGATAGGCTTGTTTGTTCCCAAAACTAGAGGCTGCACTTGTTAAATTTTGCTCAAAGTTATCTATATACATGCCACCATTTTGAGAAATTAGCATAAATCCTATAAAGTTGTAGTCTGCCTTTTGTGTAGCAATTATGTGTACATTAGAATCTTTTTGTATATTGCCTGTGGTTTGCAACAAGGCTTTTTGATTTTCGTCGCGATTTAGTATAGATTTAATTACGGCTTCTTTATCTGTGTTATCTGTTTGCAGAACATAAATGCCATCGGTAGAGTACTTTTGATAACCGTTAATTAGTTTATCGTTATATAAACTGTTATTATATCCACTAGCTAAAGCAGCAAGAATTGATTTGTCTAAAACTTTATATTTTTGAGCTGCCAAAATATTTATGGAAACTTTTTTGTTAGTAACAAGTCCAACTGATAGCTGACACGGAGCTTGAGTTAAGGTTAGAGGTTTGTCTTTTTTATTTTTATCGATTGTGGCATCGTTAGTACAATTTTCATCAGATTTATTTTTTATAATAACATCTGGTTGTAAAGTATAGTCTAAATTATTATTTATTTCTTCAGGTAAGATATAGTCTAATTTAGAACCATTTGTATTAGCCGAAATTATAAAGTTTTCGCCAGTAAATATAGAGCCTTTATCGTCCTTTGGATGATATTTAATAGAATTATCCGAGTTTATTATTATGCTAATATATTTTTGTTGTTCTCTAAATAAGTCTATATAGTCTGCTATTATACTTATATTTTTGGTAGCAGCAAAGGTGTATTCTGTAGAACTATTGCTAATATTTAGGTTAGAGAATTGATACAGGGTTTGATAGTAGTTGTTACTATAGTAATCAGCTGGTTTTGTATCTGTATTTACAACATCTATCATATTAAGAGCTTTTCGCCAGTGGGATTCGGTTGCAGATTCTATATTACTAAGATTGTCATAATCGTCGGACATAAATTTGCTATATATATCTGATACACTTAGTAAATTTGTAGAAGACGAAATAGCCAAAGTTTTAAAGCTGCTATTAGCATTACCATTGTTAATAACGCAAGTTTTAACAACCGTACCTTCCTTTACAAGATAACTAAGGGCTGCATAGTTGTCCTTATTAGGGTCTAAAGATGTAGGATTATTTTGAGAATATGTTGTGCCATCTATAATAATTTGCAAGTACGACTCGTTACCAGGAAATATATTTTCGTTTCGAGCTAAGCCTAGTTCCACCAAGTACAGTGGAGTAGTTTGCATAGTGTAGGTGTAGCTATGTTTTTCGCCCGTTGTTGTGCTGGTAGAATAAAATTTCAAAACATTTTTTACTTTATCTATGTCAGAAAGTTGTAAACTGCCATTTTGTGTTTTAAAGCCATCTAACAATAGGTATGTGTTATTGCCAATCTGATTATCTTCTAAACTTATTACTCGTATTGCAGAACCTTCTTGTAGAAGAGTAGTTTTAGCAATTTGTGAGTTGTTACTGCCTTTTGTATAATTAGTAGCTTTTATTGCAAATTCTACACTATTTATGCTTTCGATTGCAGCTTTACTATATGCAATAACCAGTCTAAAGTCCTTAATAGTATTTGTAGTTGTACTATTATTTACTTCGTTGCCTTGGTCGTCTACATACCTTTCTAGTTTGTTTATTGCAATGTTATAAGGTAGATTTTCTATATTTTTAAGTAGTATATATTCGTTTATATCTCCAGAAAAGATAGTATTATTGATGTCGCTAATACTTACATTAAATTGTTCACCTTCGGTAGAGTAATTAATATCAATTTGTATTGGTTGTTCGGTTATGTGTGCACAGATTGTAAATGCAGAAAGGTTTATACTTTCACTATCTACGCCATCTTTATATTTAGCAAAAATACCAGTATCTAAATTTGCAAAATTTTCGCTTGCCTTGTACTGATTTAAAATTGTTATTAGTAAATCGGTATTAACGTTTAGCGAAGAGTAGTCCAATTTATATATTTCGCCATTCTGAGTAGCTAAGTACTTATTGCCATATTTAACAACCCAGTAATCAAACGTAAAATAGTCTTTGCTATCTTTTACAAGTAGGTTAGTTGTTGCATTTTGATTGCTATAAACTGCATTTGTAGATAAACTGCTTGTAAATGTATTTACACCATTGCCATCTACAAATAGTATAACATTATCTAATGGTGTATTAAGTATGTTAGGGTTATCAGTTAACTCGCTATTAATTTCGGTGTTGTAATATTTAATATCCAAACCGATGTTTGTAACCAGTTTTTGAACAAACAATGCTTCTACAAATACATTATCGCTACAATATTTGTCTGCAGAATCTTTATTGTATATTAGAACGTTGCTATGTGGGTCTATTTTGTTTATTGTATGGCTTAAAATGCTACCAGCATAAACAAATCCTATAAACTGATAAGGACTTTCTGTTACAGTGCCGTCTGGATTTTTTGTGCCAAAAATATCGCTATAATAAATGCTAATCAGCTTATTTATAACCTCGATATATTTAGGATCATTAATGCTGTCTTCGGTATCCTCGGTATAAAGCTCGGTATCAAAAATATATAATAAAACTTTATTTTTATCGGTTATAGATGATGTATAACCATTTTTAGAATTGGCATCAAAAGATTCTATGGTTTTTGCTGTTGTAACATTAGCAATATGTGCGTACTCTGTAGATACTATAACATTTGTGTTAATTGTTATATTAGCACTTATGCCGGTTATATATTTAAAGCCAAGTTTATCTGCATCATTGATTAATTTAAAGTTAAATGTTGCATCTACATATGTAATGTTGTCATTTGTGTAAACCAATTTTACAGAAATTACATCGGTATCTGTATTTTTAGAAAGTGTAATAGCCCAGTTTCCGCTTGTTGTACTTTCCTGTACTGTAGAGCCTGTATAAAATGCATAAATAAACTGAGATAGATGAGCATAAGAGTTTCTGCTATTAGGGCTATCTAAGGTTAATTTTGTTAGTAACTCTAACAAAGAAGTTTCTATATTGTCAGAAGCTGTGGATTCTTTAAACCTTATATTTAAATTATCAAATGCGAAGTTGTTTTTTGCATCAACATTAAAGTTGTAAGTACTAGTTGTGCCTTCGGAAGAAGAGTAGTTAACACTAGCAGAACCTTCTTCTGGTTTGTTGACTTCTAGCTCTAGTGCAAAAATATTTGTGTATTGAACAACTATGCGTAAATATAAACCGCCATTGTTGGAGTTAAACTTATTAAATAAATCCTCAGTGATTATAAATGCGTTACTTTCTTGCTTTGTAAAGATATTTTCAATTTCTTCGGTTGGCAATACTTGATAGTTTGGATTTAGAAAATTTTCTAAAGTTAAAGCATACAATTTAATGCTATCAAATACTTCACTTATAGAAACTAGATTTTGATTTTTTAAGTATATAGTTGTGCCAACAGGAAGATCAACATCTTTAAATGCAAACATATTGTTTTTATTTAAAATAAGTTCTTCTGTACTACCATTAGGGTAGCGGATCACAATTGTAACATTAATATCGGTAGTATTATTTGGACTAATTATTTGACCGCTAATATGACCTAAAATGTCCTCAGAGGTATCTGGTGTTTCTTCTATTTCAAAATAGTCATCAGATATTCTAAAATTAGCAAAACTTGATATTTTGTTTTCATCTATTTTTAAGAAGTGATCGTTATCGCTAGCACATTTTGCATTTGCTTTTAGGTTATTTACTTGCATATTGCTTTGGCTAACAGAGTAACTATATTTATTTTTAGCAACGGCCAAATTTGGATTACCTGTTACAAAATTTACAATACCTGTAATTGTATTTTCGGTAAATGCGTTAGACGTAGATATATGAGTATAACGATTGTTTTCTGTAGGGGTATTGTTCTTATTGCTAAAGTGGTAGCCGTAAGCACTGCGGTAATAAATTTTGTAATCTGTACCATAAAGAGTAGTAATGTTAACATTGCCGTTTGCGTCTATTGTAGTTTTAAATAATTCGCTAGATACGTCACCAGAGGAAAGAGCTGGTATAAAATTAGAATAGTTAAACTGCATGTCGTAAATTTCCATGCCGTTACTAATGTTTTGCGATAACTTTATATTTACTATCTGAGTAAATACTGCAGTTAAGTTGGTAGCATTTTTAAGTTGGGCGTCGCTGTTATTAAGTAAGCTTAAAGTATTGTTTATATACATAAGCTTATTATGCTCGCGGGCGTCTTTAACTTCTTGATACCAGCCAAGGAACAAGTATTCGCGGGTTTCGTTTATGTTGTTTTGGCTAGAATTTTTGCCGACATATGTATGATTAATAGAGTATATACCATTGCCGCGTGGAATAATTGTAATGGTTTCTGTACCTAAATTATCTGTACTTGTAAATGTTTCTTCAACCGCAATATCGTTTGATTTTAAGTAGTTTGCTAAACTAGTTGCTAAATAATAATTGTTAGTTATTTCTCCAGCAAAGGTTGGAGCATAAGTACTTGTTTTAAAGTTTTCGCCATAGAAATTAAAGGAAACTTGTTGATCCACTGTATAGATTATTTTATCTGGTAAAAATTGAGCAACAATATCTGTATTGTCGGTTAAAGTAAAGCTAACGTTATCTGTATAATTTATAACCGCTGTACTGGTTGCAACGCTTGCTCCCGAGTACATAAACCAACCGTTATATAGGTATGTATTATTTCCAGTTACTGTTATATTATTGCCACTTGTATCGTTATCATCCTTAATTGTAGCAGTTACTTTGCTACCAATAGGACGTACAATTCTAATGTACAAGCTACTGTTATCATTATTAAAGTAAGAGTTG
Organism: uncultured Clostridia bacterium; assembly: GCA_947054085.1. GTDB lineage: Bacteria > Bacillota > Clostridia > Christensenellales > UBA1242 > RGIG4790. The sequence continues at coordinate 26,262 of CAMRVD010000010.1, forward strand.
CCATTTTCGCCAGTAGAGGTGTAGATAGTTGATATTTCCTCTTTAGTGTATGGGTTATTGCAAGTAAGCACAACGCTAATGTTTTTTAATTTTTCTGCATCTAAACCCAAATAGCCAAGCGAATTTATATCGTTAGTATTATTTATACCAAGACGGATTACAAATTCTACATTTTCGATAACTTTAATTTCTAACACATAATTGCTACGATCAAATGTATTACCGTCTTGAACGTTTAAAGTGCCATCTTCGTTTACAAAATCACCAAGTTTAAACACGTTATAACTTTGACCGTCAATAGCAATTGTACCTTCGGCTATAATAAGTTGTCCGTTTAGGTAATACCC
>CAMRVD010000011.1 GCA_947054085.1 uncultured Clostridia bacterium
AGCCATAATTTACTATAAAATACATTTTTAGCATAATTTTTGTCAAAAATAGACATTCATATTTAAATGTTTACTTGCTCATTTAATCTTGTTAAACCCTCTTCTTTGCCAGGTTTTACCGCTGTTATGTCTGACATAGTACCAACCATTTACCCTATTTTTTGCTAAATAAAAAGAAAAAGATAACAATCATATTTGTGTAGTACATACTGAAATATTTTTGATTTACAAATTATTTACCAATTAAAATTATTAAATGATAACTTATTAATAAGCAATTAAATTTAAACACAAAAAAAAGTGCAAGTATTTTGCACTTTTTTTTACTAATTACTAATCTTTTTTGGCTTTGTCAGCTTTTACAAGCATCTTTTTTTCGCCATTGTAATATCCACAATTAGGGCAAACAGCATGTGTAGCCTTTTTTTCGTGGCATTGTGGGCACTCCATAAGTGTTGGAGCGGTTGCTTTGCGGTTACTAGCTCTACGACTTCTGCCTGCTGCTTTACTAACCTTATGTTTAGGAACTGCCATTATTATCCTCCTGTATACTTACCCTATTTGGGATTATAATTATTTTTACTTTGCAATTATATAACACAAAATAAAGTTTGTCAATTATTTTTATAAATTTAAAAGATTATCTGTTTAAGCCGTAACTTGCTTCTACTACTTCTTTTGCTTCTTTTGCCATTTGAAGTTCTTCGTTTGTAGGTATTACAAATACTTTAACTTTACTATTTGGTGTAGAGATTAAACCTTCTATACCACGCTTGCTATTCTTTTCTTCATCGATTTCTACACCCAATGCACCTTTTAGTCTATCAACAACTGCTTTGCGATATAGTTTGTCGTTTTCGCCAAGACCAGCGGTAAATACTATTGCATCTAGCCCGCCAAGTGTTACAAAGTATGCACCGACATATTGAACATCCCTACGAACGCGTATATTCATAGCCAATTTTGCATTTTCTTGTTGTTCTCTAGTAAATTTTCCATCTCTGTTTTCAATCATATCTTCAACATCTCTAGCATCTGCAGAACCAGTCATTCCAACATAACCACTTTTTTTGTTTAGATAGTTTAAACATTCTTTATTAGTGAAATTGTGAACTTCACACAATTTATCAAATACATCGGCATTAATATTACCACTTCTTGTGCCCATAGGAACGCCATCTAATGGAGTGAGCCCCATTGATGTATCTTTGCATTCACCATTTTCTACAGCACTAAGCGATGCACCACTACCTATATGCATAATTATTGCTTTAAACTCTTCTGTACCTAAGTATTCCATAAGTTTACTTGCTATATATTTATGGCTAGTACCATGAGCACCGTATTTTCTTATTCCATATTTTTTATAGTCTTCAAATGGAATAGGATATAAGTAAGCCTCTTCTGGCATTGACAAATGGAAAGCGGTGTCATATATCGCAACTTGTGGAACATTTGGAAGTAACTTCATACATGCACGAATGCCCTGAATGTTTGCAGGCATATGAAGTGGAGCCATATCTACACTTTCTTCCATAGATTTAAGAACTTTATTATCAATTAAAGTTGCTGAATTGTATTTTTCACCACCAAAAAGTACACGATGGGCAACAACATCAATTTCTTTAAGGTTTTTTAGGCAACCAAGATTTTTATCTGTTATTGTTTTTAGAATAAAATCTAATGCTTCTACATGGTCTGCAACATTTCTGACTTCGCCATCTAATAATTTTTTACCATTTAGTTTATGTGTTATCAAACTTCCTTCTATACCAATTCTTTCGTAGACTCCAGATGTTAATGCTGTTTCTGTCTTCATGTCTACGACTTGATATTTAAGCGAACTACTTCCTGCATTTACTACTAATATTTTCATTTTAAATCTCCTATTTTTTTATTTTATTTTACCTTTGGATTTTTCCAAAAGATTAAATACCTTTTATTGTGTCTTTGCTTTGAAGCACAGTTATTGCAATATTTAAAATAATTTCCTGAGCAGTTGTTCCGCGCGACAAATCGTTAACTGGCTTATTTAGCCCCTGCAGTATTGGGCCAATTGCCCTTACTCCGCTAATTCGCTGAACCAATTTATAAGCAATATTACCGCTTACAACATCTGGAAAAATAAGTACATTTGCCTTGCCATCCAGTATACTATCGCGGCATTTGCTATCACAAACAATTTTATCTAGTGCCGCATCCCCCTGAAGCTCGCCATCTATACAAAGACTCGGATTTTTTCGCCTTGCAATTTTGTAAGCACGCTTAATTTTTTGAACAACTTCAATACTAGTATCTTCGTCCGCTTTGGTTGTAAAACTTAAAAGTGCAACCTTTGGATTAATACCGCATATGGTTTTTGCAGTGTTTGCACTAAGGATTGCTGTATCTGCAAGTTCATCGTCCGTTGGATTAAGGTTAACCGCACAATCGGCAAACACAAGCATGCCATTTTCGCCAAGAGGTGTATCCTCACGCGTTTCGATAATCATACTGCTAGAAACTTTGCTAACTCCTGGTTTTGTGCCAATAATCTGAAACGCTGGCCGCAGTATATCTGCCGAGTTTCGAACAGCTCCTGCAACAACACCATCTGCATCGTCACTTTTTAGCATCATCATAGCATATGTAACGTTGTCTTTTAGCACTTCCATAGCCTTTTCTTCTGTCATACCTTTGTGCTTACGTAGTTCGTACAAGCTATGAGCGTACATTTCGCGACGTTTTGCAACCGATTTAGGGTCGATTATTTCTATATTTTTTAGTGCTTTTTTACTAAATCTATTGGCTAGCCAAATTTTGTCTCCCAGAACAATCAGTTTACAAAGGTTATTTACGCTTGCCCATTCCACTGCTTCTACTATTCTTGGGTCGTGTCCTTCGGGCAACACAATCCTTGCATTGCTGCCACTAGCACGGTCTAAAATTTGCTGAAATACATCGTGTTTTCTTTTCATAAAATCCCAAATAAATATTGCAAAATTTATATGCTTATTATATAATTATACTGTTTAGTTAAACGCTTAACATAAAAATGTTGTTTTAAGCCTAACCTAAAGCATTATACAATACATTAAGGATAAAATCAAGTAAAAAATTAAAACAGGTTTTAATAAAAATTTATGAATTTTTGTGGAATTATTTCGGAATTTAATCCATACCATAGCGGTCATGAATATCTTATAACCATGGCAAAACAAATTACAGGACTACCAGTGCTATGTTTAATGAGTGGTAATTTTATCCAACGAGGCGAAGCAGCCATTGTAGATAAACATTTGCGTGCTAAATGTGCAATAAATGGCGGTGCAGATATCGTTGTAGAGTTACCTACCATTTATGCCCTGTCTAATGCTCAAACTTTTGCATATGGAGCGGTTAAGACCTTAAAAGAACTTGGATGTAGTTCCTTAGTTATTGGCGTAACCCATACAAATTTGGACGATTACTATAACTTAGCCAAAATAAAAAATTCAAATATAAAAAGTGCTATAAAATCAGAGTTAGAAAAAGGCACTAACTATAGTAAAGCATTAATAAACGTTCTTAAAGCAAAATATAAAAATTGTGACAAAATTTTTACCGATGCTAGTAATATATTAGCATTAGAATACATAGAACAAGTACTTAGTCAAAATGCAAAAATGCAAATTATATTGGTAAATAGGACTGACGGCGGATACAATAGTACAAGTATACGTTCGTGTTATGCAAATGCAACAACTATTCGCAGTTTAATTACTAATAAAAAATTTGATTTATGCAAAAAGTTTATACCGGAGCACTGCCATAATCAGCTTGATAATATTTGTAATACATCACCCATTAAAAACATTATTTTGTACAAATTACGCCAGTTTAGCCCAGAGCAATTAGCCTACTATTACGATTATACCGAAGGTTTGCCATATTTAGTAAGTAATAACATTAGAAATTGCAATACTATAGAAGATACAATTTCTGCTTGTAATAGCAAACGCTATCGCCCAGCAAGGCTAAAAAAATTATTTATATACCCAGTGCTTGGCATTACTAAAACAGTTGCAACTAAAGTGCAAAAAGGCAAAATTGTTTGTAGATTACTTGCAATAAAAAAATCACAAAAGGCATTTATTAGTTTGTTTAATAAAAAATATATAAAAGTTGTAGTTTCTTATGCCGATTTAAATAAACTTACTAAATCTCAAAAACTTTGCATTGACATAGACAATTCTGCAAGTAATTTATACTCGATATGTTCTGGTAAGCCTTATAATAACGATATAAAAACTGGCACGTTATTTATTGACTAATAAAATCTCTATAAAATTCTTGCGTTGTTTATACAAACTAAAATACATACCATATAAACTTTTAAAACCTCGCTAAATTTAGCGAGGTTTTATGATATAAACTTATTTTATGTATTTTTATTATTACAATCTATGATTAAAAAATAAGGCTAAACATTTTTAGTTTTTTCTTTTAAAATAGCCTTCTTTTTTTGTGCCATATCTTGTTTAGCTTTTTGTTTTTGTTCCTGCTCTTGCAATAAGGCTGTAGAATTATAGTGTCTATGTTCAAAAATTAAACAAGCAATTTCGTAAACAAAGTACATAATATACATAACTAATATGCTTAATGCACCACTATAACTTATGCTACCAGACGCTATTATTGCCCACATAAGAATACTTACTGCTAACGAAACAAACCTAAATTTATAGTATGTGGATACTCTTAAATTGCGTACTAATGCACTAAGGGCAAGCAGCGTCGCACTAACTGAATCCATAAAGCACATAATACTGTTTTTTACACTTTTACTAAAAATATAAACCCCTATAAAAAACAATATATAATAAAAGAAAATAAAAGTTGATTCTTTATTTGTTAGCTTTTTATCTTTTAAAATAAAAGTGTCGTCCATATTTTTTATTGCCATATATTGCATTGGAACATAGTATATTAAGTACAAAAAGGCATTTGCAACAAGCCCCATAGTATAGCACACCAGCCCATAAACCAAACCTACTAGTATGCTCATAACTAAACCATAGCTTTTGTTTAGTGGTAAAAATAGATTCCAAATAGCTCCGAGGGTTATTATAAGAGCTCCCAATATTGTATCCTTACCTGCTAGCCATAAAAAAACAGATATTGTACAAAATATAGAACATATAAATACTTTGGCCATATTAAAGTGATCACTATCTGTAAATGGCAACTGGTTAGATTGTTCGTCTTTACTAAAAATCATATTTGTACCTATAAAATAATTATTATTAGTTTTATATAAATAGATTTTAACATAAACTACAATATGACAACAAATAAAATCCTTGTTAAACCAAAAAAATTACATATAAATTTAGTAAACAAAGACAATTTATTTTATGGTCTTGCTTCGCTTGCTATTTTTATAATAATTTTAATGCTGATTTCTAACCCCGTAAAATATAGTGCAAGCACTATGCAAGGCATAAATTTATTTATAATCGCAGTGCTACCGGGGTTATTTCCTTTTATGTTTTTTACTAAGCTACTCACCAGTCTTGGCATGGTAAAAAAAATTAGCAGTAAACTTTCGCCAGTAACAAAATTTTTATTTAATACCAGCGGAATCAGTGGCTATGTTTTTACAATGAGTATACTTAGCGGCTATCCAATTGGTGCAAAAATTATAGCCGACTTATACACCTCTGGTGCAATTACCGATAGTGATGCCAAAAAGATGTCAGCTTTTTGCACAACCAGCGGTCCTATATTTGTTATAGGCAGCGTGGGTGCGGTTATGTTTGGCAATATTGCTATTGGCGTAATTATATATATTTCACATATTTTAGCCAGTATTATGTGTGGCATAATACTATCTGGGAGCCGCAAAAAATCTGACAATTTACTAAATAACGATGTTTCCACTGCCTCTACCAAATCTAATGTGGATAACATACTGGGAAGCACTATTTCCAGTACGGTAGAAAGCATTTTACTGGTTGGTGCATATATATCTATTTTCTTTTTGCTGGCAGATATTCTTACAGATATTGGGTTACTAAAGCATATCAGTTTGACTCTAGAAAAGATTTTATCCTGCTTCGGTATTAATGGCCTTGGTTCTGGCGTTGCTAGTGGCATACTAGAAGTAACACGTGGTTGCAAAATGCTTAGCCAAAATGTAAATGTTTGGGCTATAAGTTTATGCTCGTTTATAATATCCTTTAGCGGACTATGCATTATTATGCAGTCTATAAATTTTTTGTCTAAGTGCAAAATAAAAACAAGCAGATTTTTACTGACAAAACTACTACACGCTTGTATTAGCTTTGTAATCTGCTTGACTATTTGCCTAATTTTTAAGATATAGTCCATAAATAATAAACAAATATAAAACTAAATTAATATAAATGTTAATAAATAATAACTTAGCAAACTAAACTTAATCAAAATTTAGTTATCATAACTAAAAATCTGCACAAAAAAATCAGCTGGTTTAGCTGATTTTTTTATTTAGTCCTTTTTTAGATTGTTTTTAAGTTGAACAAGGGTACTAGAAAGCTCGTCGCGGCTATCGTGCACAATATTTAAGTGCTCGGATAAATAATCCTCTACCGCCTTTAAAATTTTATCTACATTGTTTTTAGTTGTATCTAAAAGTTGCTCGCAGCGTTTTAAAGTTTGCTCTAACATTTTACGTGCTTCGTCTTCGGCACGCTTTGTTATTGCATTTTCTGCTATCATAGCTTTGGCCTTGTTATTTGCATCCTCTAGTACAGCCTTAGCATCGCTTTTTGCAGAATTAACTATCTTTTCTTTTTGCGACAAAACATAAGCAGCTTCTTCTACCGCCTTTGGCATGTTTTGCTTAAGTTTGTAAACAAGTTCGGCAAGGTTATTTACATCTAGTTTTTTATGAAATAAACCAGGTTTACCTTCGCCAACCTCTTGCTCCAATTCGGCTAAAATATCGTAAATATTCATAACTAATCCTTATTATACTGCAGAACTACTACACTTATAGTGCCGTAATCTCTACATTTATTTATTATATACTTTTGTGGATAATTTTGCAACACTTTTTTGCTTGCTTTTTCGCAAATAACCATTGCACCGTTTTGTAAGAGCTCTTTTTTGTGCATTAAGTATAGCGATTCTTCTAGATAATCGCTGTTAAACGGCGGGTCTAAAAGCACCAAACTAAACTTTTTACCCATGTTAGAGAGTTTATAAATGGCATCTTTATAGTCTGCTTGCAATAATTGGCAATTTGTTATGTCGTTTTTTAAATTTTGCTTAATTGTACGTATACTTTCTATATTGCTATCTACAAACACAACACTATTTGCTCCGCGGCTTAAACATTCTATGCCAAGAGCCCCGCTACCAGCAAACAAGTCCAAGCAATCGCTACCAGCAATATAATTATTAATTATATCAAACAAACTTTCCTTAACTCTGCCAAGAGTTGGCCGCGTTAATTCGCTTGGCACACCTTTTAGTTTTCTACCTCTAAATTTACCTGTTATTACCTGCATTTATGTACTCTCTGTTAATTCTGCTACCAAGTCTTGTTAGTAGCTCGTAACTGATTGTATCACAAATCTCTGCCAAATTGCAAACAGATATGCGTTCTTTACCGTCTTCGCCAAAAATTACCACTTGGTCGCCCGTTTTAACGCGTCCTGCAAGCGAAATATCTACCATAAAACAATCCATGCAAATATCGCCTACAATTGGGCAAAGTTTGCCGTTTATTACAACATTTCCGCCGCCAAGCTTACGCATAATTCCATCGGCGTAGCCAAGTGGAACAATAGCAATCCTAGTTAGTTTATCTGCCTTAAAAGTTCCGTTATAGCTTACAATTTCGCCCTTACGTATTTTTTTTGTGCTTTTAATATTACTTACAAGTTTTAAGCAATTTGTGTCAGACGGCGAATACATTTCTATACCAAGACGCACCATGTCTAGGCTATAATCTAACCCATGCGAATTAGATATATGGCATAATACATCTGGATAGTCTATACATACTCGCTTAATAAATGGCTTAAATCTATTAAACTGTTTTTTCATAATGCTTGATGTATTTTTATAAAAGTGGCTAAATAGCCCCACTACTTTTATATTAGGATTATCTTTTAAAATTTTAAGCATTTTATCTAAAGTTTTAAGTCCGCAACCGTAACGATTCATGCCCGTATTAGCAGCAATATGAATTCTGTAAACCTTACCAGTAGATATTAGGTACTTTAGCGTACTTATACTTTCTACAGCAAGCTCGATATTTGGAAAATAAATTTTGCATAGAGCGTCAATTTCCTTATTACTAGGTGGTGCTAAAACTAGTATCGGTTTATCTGCGACAATGTTAGATAATTCTATAGCTTCCCAAACGCTAGATACTGCAAAATAGTCTACAAGATTATTTATGTGCGAGCAGAGTTCCACTCCCATGCCATAGCAGTTAGCCTTTACCACACCGCAAATTTTAGCCTTACCTATTTTTTGTTTGGCATTCATAATATTTTGTCTAATGCTATTTACATCTATAAAAAGTGTTCCGCTCATAATAACCTCTTAGGTATTTTATGAAAAACAATTAGTTTTAGTTACGCGTGGGTACTTAAGGTTGGCTGTTGTCATCTTATTAGTACTGCAGTTATATACATTTTACTCCCGTCGTTCTAAGCGGAGCGATACATGCTCTGGTAGAGCGTTATCACATAGTTGAACCGATCTTTTACTAATACATTCTAACACCTAATTTATACAGAGCGATAAAAATTATTTTAGATTCTTCGCCCGTAGGCTCAGAATGAAAGCTTTGCACAAAAAAAAGGCAGCACAATAGCTACCTTAAGTTATTTTTTAAAATATTTATTAATCTTGCTTATTTAATTTGGCAAGTTCTTCTAGTTCTTTTGGTATATCTAGCCTAGGGAACAGAATTGGACAAGGCTCTAGCACTTTGCCATCCTTTAGTGCGTAAAAATTATCATCGGTTAATTTTGCTTCTACGCCTAAAATATCCAAAACTTTAGTGCTGACATCGGGTAAAAACGCAGATAAATGAATAGTACCTATTCGGATAGCTTCTAGTAGATTTCGTAGTACGCTGTCTAGTTCTGCCTTTTTGCTTTCGTCTTTTGCTAGTCGATATGGTTCGGTTACCTCTATGTATTTGTTGGCTTTATCAAAAATTGCAAATATGCTAGCTAAGGCTTTGCTGCAATCTAAATTTTGCATATGCCTTTTAGCATTTTCTGCCTCTAATTTTACAATTGTCTGTAAATCTTTAGATGTTTCGTTTTCTACACGTGCAGTAGGAACAACACTTGCATTATACTTTTTAAGCATGCTTAAAGTGCGGCTAACAAGGTTGCCATAATTATTAGCTAAGTCGCTGTTTATGCGGGTTAAAAATGTTTCGGTAGAATAGTTACCGTCAGACCCAAACGGAATTTCTCTAAGTAATATATATCTAACCGCATCAGCCGAATATCTAGGAGCAAGTAGTCTTGGATCCACACATTCTACACTATCTACATTTTTGCTTTTAGATAGTTTATCGCCTCCAAAAAGTAGCCAACCATGACCAAAGACTTTTTTAGGCAAAGGTAAATCCAACGCCATAAGCATTGCAGGCCAAATAATTGCATGAAAGCGTACAATTTCTTTACCAATTATATGAACATCTGCCGGCCACCATTTTTTAAAGCTTTTATCGTCCGAAAGGTATCCAATACCAGTTAAATAATTTGTTAAAGCGTCAATCCAAACATAAATAGTATGATTAGTATCAAATGGAACAGGAATCCCCCATTTTACGCTAGTACGGCTTACACAAAGGTCGGATAGCCCCGGCTTTATAAAGTTATTAACCATTTCGTTAACGCGGCTTTGCGGTTGTAAAAATTCTGGGTTATCTTGGTAAAGTTTTAATAGTTTATCGCTAAACTGACTAAGTTTAAAAAAGTAAGTTTCTTCCTCTTGATCTATTACTGGCCTACCGCAGTCTGGACATTTACCGTCTATAAGCTGACTTTCTGTCCAAAAACTTTCGCAAGGTACGCAATATTTACCTTTGTAACCACTTTTGTAAATGTACCCTTTATTATAAAGTTCAGTAAATACATGTTGTGCTACCTTTACATGATCTTCGTCTGTGGTTCTTATAAACCTATCGTAATTTATATTAAGCAATTTCCAAAGATCTTTAGCATCGGCAATTATTTCATTTAAGTATTCCATTTCTGTTTTGCCTGCATCTTTTGCTTTGCCTGCAATCTTTTGACCATGCTCGTCTGTACCAGTTAAGTAAAATACATCACTGCCTAGCATTTTATTATATCTAGTTATTGCATCACAAATTACTGTGGTATAACAATTACCTAATGTAAGCTTATTACTAGGGTAATAAATTGGTGTTGTAATATAAAATTTTTCTGCCATTTTGTTATTTCCTTATAATTTATAAATCCCCACAAATTGCTTGTAGGGAAATGATTTTTATTTTGGTTTTTATATTGATTTTTTATATATTTACCAATACTACGACAGACGTAGTACCTCATATTATCTAGCAAAACTGCCACTTTTACATTGCTTCGTGGTAAATTATTTGTTTACCCTTCTTTTTAGCAAAAGCAATATTTCGTTTGGTAGCTTCGCCAATGTATCCATCAATATTTACAACATAAATAGCGTCACTAAGTTCTATTTTTTTGTAGTGAGCGTTTTCTATATTGTGCATTTCCTCTATGTTATCCATTTTATCGTTTTTGCGGCTATAAACGCACTGCAGTACGCAATAGCCTTGTTTAGTTTCTAAAGCACGTGCAATGCGGCGCATTTGTTTATTAAATTTCATGCTTCCACAAAGTGTAATAACTTTCATTTTACTCTCCTTTGCATAATTATTTTGTTTACTAGTAATAGTATAGCTTAATTCTTTTTTATTTGCAATAAAATTATCTACTAATCTAAAATTTAATTATTTTTAAATAAAACCGCCATCTACACCAATAACAGTGCCCGTTATGTAGCTAGCTTCCTCGCTTGCTAAAAAGTAAACTAGCCCTGCAACATCAGCCGGTTGACCAACTCTGCCAAGTGACGTTTGCTCTTTTAAATCTTTAATATCGTCTATAGTAAGATTGCTTGTCATATCGGTTAATATAACCCCAGGGCAAACGCAGTTTACATTTATACCAGATAATCCAACTTCCTTACTTATAGCCTTTGTAAAAGCAATTATGCCTCCCTTACTGGCACTATAAACACTCTCCATACTACCGCCAACACTTCCCCACATAGAAGAAACGTTAATAATATTGCCACCCTCGTTATTAATCATGCTAGGTAAAACTTCTTTGGTTGTATAAATAGTACCAAGAAGATTAGTTATTATTAAATTTTCTACTTCTTGCGTTTTTGTATCGATTAAAAGTTTGGTTAAAGCAACGCCTGCATTATTAACTAAAACATCTATTTTACCAAAAATTTCTAATGTTTGCTTTACTAGTAATTTTGCTTGCACACTATCGCCAACATCAGCACGAATAGCTACAGCCCTCACTCCATATCTACTTAGCTCGTCCGCTAGTTTTTCGGCCTTTGCTTTGGAATTTACATAGTTAATAGCAACATTATATTTATTTGCAGCAAACTTACGGGCAATAGCTTCGCCGATACCACGAGATGCACCTGTAATTAAAACTGTTTTCATATATATATTACTCCTTAAAATATAAATGCTCAAGCACACAGCTTGAGCATTTTATTTGGTGGAACGCCAGGGGTTCGAACCCTGGACCCTCTGATTAAGAGTCAGATGCTCTACCAACTGAGCTAGCGTTCCATACTATCTAGATAATTTTGGGTTAATTATTACTTACGCCAAGATTTCCCTATAGTTTTACCGACCATATTAATATATAACTTGTAAATTAATTGGTACACAAGCTAATAACAAACATATTATACTAGCGAAGACATAAAAAAGCAAGGATTTTTTTAAAATTTAAAAAATATCTATAAAAAAACGGAAGTGCTCTCTTCCGCTTTTATTTTTCTTAATAAGAACCCGGTTGCGAAATATTTTGTAACATAAAATACTTTGCCTTACTTTTTAAACTTTTCCAATAATCGATTTTTTCTTGTTCTTCTTTATTAAAAACATGTCGCTTTGCATCAGCAACAGATTCTGCACTTGTACCACCGCCAAGAGCTATAGCATCTTTGTCGTTTTTACCAAAGTGACTCGGGGTAGATTGCATTTTATCTTTTACAATTTTTTTTATGTTCCAGTCTGCAAAACCAATCATATAATCTGCATATTGTTTTTTATGCTCGGAAAGTAAGTAATCCTGATACATATCGGAAAAATCAACGTCTTTGCCATTGTCATTAATACAAAAACCCAATGCCGAATACGACAAAACAACATTTTTTGTTAAACCATCTTTATTAACAACAATATTTATGCCATCTTTAGAATTACGAATATCAGCATCGCGTTTACGTCTTATATTACCAGTTTGTTTATCAATTACTTGATCATCTTTCCATTCGTAGCCTTGTTTTTTTAAGAAATCATTTACATTATCTAACGATACACTAAATGGAATATACATAACACACCTCTCTACTTATACTATACCTAATAAATTATAAATTTAGTAACTTATTTTCAAAGTCAATTACGATATTATCTAATTCGTCCTCGCGAGTTCTAGCTACAGATTCTAAATCCTTAATACATTTTTTTATTTTATTATCAATTAGATTATTAGCAGTTTCATTATTTAAAAGCTCTTGAGTTTCCATAGATATTTTGATACCTCTAGAAATAGTAATAGAAGGATAGCTATCTAAAAATTCCTCGCCTTCGTTATTTAAAACATGCTGTAACCATACCTTAGAGATATCGTTTACTGGACTGATCTCGTTTTCGCTATCTTCATTTAAATTAAAATAAGAATAGAAAAAATCCATTTCGTTAAAACGCACCCAATAACATTTTGTATTGTCTTTATTACTAAAAACAAAATTAGCAAATCCATCTGGTTTACAAGCTTTTACAATAGAATCATCACCAAGTGACAGAGATACATTAAATTGATTTTGTATAAAATCTTTAAGTGTTTTTGTTTTTACGGTATAAAGCATAAAAATTCCTCCAGTTGAAACAATTTTATTATATAATATGTATGTATATTTGTCAATACACAAAATAAAAAAAGCCGGCTTGTTGCCGGCTACAAATATTATTTAGAAGTTTTTTTAGTAGTAGTTTTTGCAGCATTAGTGGTTTTTGCTGATGCTGTATTTTGTTTAGGTTTATTTACCTTATCTTGCAAAAGATTTCTAATGTCTTTTAATAAATCTTCTGTTGTTGGGTTCGCTAACCTTTCTGCTTCAGCTTGTTTTTTAGCTTCTTCTTCAGCTGCTGCCTTTTCTGCCGCAAACCTTTCTGCTTTTTCTGCTAAATATGCTTCAACTGCGACTTTATCTGTACGCTTAATTCCTCTTTGTTTTAGTTCTGCTTTATCTTCTTTTGTAAGCTTGCCAAAAGCAACCTTTGTGGTTTGTCTAAATACTTCGCTGCTCTTCATTGCTACTTTAAGTATAATAAATAGTGTTAAGGCAATCAAAAAGAAGTCGATTACTGCTGTTATAAAAGCACCCCAGTCTATAAATATACTTTTAGTTAAGTCTATTCGACCGTCAGCATCGTATACTATCTTTAAAAAAGAATATGCCGATTCTAGACCATTTCCGCCAAAAGAAAGTAAATAGTTAATTAGTGGCATAATAATTCTATTAGTAAGTGCAGTTACAATTGCCGAAAAAGCACCACCAATAATAACACCCACAGCCATATCAATAATATTGCCACGGCTAATAAATTTTTTAAAGTCTGCAAAAAACTTTTTCATATTATAATTCCCCTTATATTTTAACTAATTTGCAGTTTAACAAATTATTTTACAATTTTCAACAAAAATTAAATACTTTTTGTAAACAACAAATAAAATTTACATATACAATAGTAAAAATCTAATAAAAATTTGACAATATGCTAGTCTGCGAGTTAAAATAAACCCAAGTTATCAAAAAGATAACAAACAAGGAGAACTAAATTATGAAAAAGACAGACATTAAAGTTTTACACGAAAGTTTTAGTACTCTCGGCGATAAAACCATCACCGTAGCAGGCTGGGTGCGTAGCGTGCGTGGTAACAAAAACTTTGGGTTTATAGACCTAAACGACGGCACAAGTTTTAACGGAGTGCAAGTAATCTTTAATAATAATCTGTCTAATTTTAACGAAATTTCTAAGCTAAATGCTGGTTCTTCGCTTATGGTAACAGGCGTGCTTGTACTAACACCTCAAAACAAGCAACCCTTTGAGATTCAGGCAACCGAAGTTACAATAATAAACGCAACAACCGACGAATACCCATTACAAAAAAAGCATCATAGCGTAGAATTTTTGCGTGAGATTGCATACCTTCGCCCAAGAAGTAACCTTTTTAGAGCGGTTTTTAGAGTGCGTAGCATTGCAGCTTATGCAATTCACAAATACTTTCAAGACAACGGATACATGTATGTTCATACCCCACTAATTACCACAACTGACTGCGAAGGCTCTGACCAAATGTTTAAAATTACAACTTTAAACTTTGGAGATTTGCCATACACCAAAGACGGCAATGTAGATTTAAGCCGCGACTTATTTGGAAAACAAAGTTATATTACCGGTAGCGGTCAACTTCATGGGGAGGCATTTGCCCTTGCATACAGCAAAATTTATACCTTTGGCCCAACCTTTAGAACCGAAAATAGCAACACAAAAACTCATGCTAACGAATTTTGGATGATAGAGCCAGAAATTGCATTTTGCGATTTAGACGGGCTTATGGACATAGAAGAAGAAATGCTAAAATTTGTTGTTAAATATGTTTTGGACAACTGCTCTAGCGAAATTGAATTTTTAGACAAATTTGTGTCGAATGGTTTAAAAGAAAAACTAGTTAAACTAGTTACAAGTAATTTTACACGCATAGACCATGCCGAAGTTATTAAAATACTTAAAAAAGCCGATGTTGAATGGGAGTTTGAACCAACTGATGGTGGCGACATTGCTAAAGAACACGAAAAATATATTACCGAATACTTTGGTGGCCCTGTATTTATTAAAAACTGGCCTAAGGACATTAAGGCCTATTACATGAAAGTAAACGCCGATGGTAAAACTGTAGCAGCCGTAGACTTAGAAGTACCAGGAGCTGGCGAACTTATGGGCGGCAGCCAGCGTGAAGAAGATTACGACAAAATTCTAGAAAGGTGCAACCAAATGGGCGTAGACACCTCTGCTATCGACTGGTATTTAAACCTCCGTAAATTTGGTACTTGCGTACATTCTGGTTTTGGTATGGGCTTTGAACGATTAGTGATGTATCTAACAGGAGTCGATAACATCCGAGATAGCATACCATTCCCTCGTACTCCTAAAAATTGTCAGTACTAAGATAAAAATTTATACTAAATACAAAAAGCCACCCTTTTGGTGGTTTTTTGTTCACTAATTCTTATAATAGCATCGTAATAGTTTTTTAAGTATTAAATTTATTTGTAGCTACTTTGTCGTCCTGAGCGAGGTGACACATACACTTGCGTATCGCCACCGAGTCGAAGGATCTTTTATTTATGCGATTATAATTCAAAAATTAATTTAAAAATAACTATAATTTTAATTATCGCTACCAATTAGTTTACTTTCGCTATTAGGTTTAAAGGTTTCATCTTTTATTGCATTTTTAGAAATAATTAAATTACTTTTAGGGCTAGATTTTATTTTAACTTTTTGTTTTTTACCAAATAGCGGCTCGCTTAAAACCGCGTTTATCCATTTTTCGCGAATTAGAGTATATTCATTAGAATCAATAAGCCCACTTAAGTGCATTTCGCGTAACTTTTGAAGCTGACTATTAAGCTCAAAAATTCCGTCGGTAAATAGTTTTTTGGGCTCATCGGTTTTTACAATTTCGGTGTTAATATCTATATTTTTTTGAGGTTCTTGTACATTTTCGCTACTGGTAATATTGTTATTCTTGCTTTTTTTGTGTTTACTGCTTGGCTTTAAATTATCGTTATCAGCCGACTCGCCCTCGCTATTATCCCCCGCTTCGTTACTTTTAAGTTTCTTTTTAATTTTAGAAAGCTGGCCAAGTTTTAAAAACATTAGCACCATACTGCTTATGCTAAGTGCTAATACCGCTGCAAATGCCGATACCACTATCCATAAGTAATTTGGCGAAATTTCGCTTTTAAAGGCAACTACAATTGCAAAAATACTAAATCCAATGCAAACAATGTAACTAATTATACTATAAACAATTACCGATTTTCTTACTTTTTTGCTGTAATCCTTATACTTTATAGTAGGTAGTTTTGCAACCAACTTTATTTGCTTATATAGCGGCAATTGTTTAAAAAATATAATTGTCATGCCAATCCCTAGTCCAAGCATAACAAGGCTGACTAATATTAGCCCTATCATAGTGCCACCACCCGTTGTATAGCCAGAGTTAGAATATGTGTAAAGTGCACTAGTATTTAGCCCACCTACTGCAGAACGCCGTAAAAACCTAAACCCTATGGAGATATACAACGAATAAACACCCGCACCAAGACAAGCCAAACTTAAAAGCATGGTACAGCATATCAAAAATATGGTAAGCGATTTTTTAGGCTTTTGTTCCTTAACATTTTCCATTTACTAATATTTTGATAATCTTTTTATGTTTTTATGTATAATTTAAAAAATATTAATTTTACCCAATATAGTCCACAAAATAAAGGGTACTATGGCAGACATAATACCCTATTTTTGTTAAAATTTCTCTATTGAAGTATTTGTTTAATATGACTACTAAAAATTTTAGCTCTCCAAACAAAAAATTATAAGTATAAACTAAACGCTACTTTAGAAGATCCCTCTGTATGTCTTTCTGAGCTAAAGGCAAAAAATCTAATCAAAAAAAGCTCTGTTCGACTCGACGACAATACACTACTAGTTATGTGCTACCTGGCTCAGGCGAAGAGTGTTTGATATAAAAATTATCCACTAATCTAATGCTACTATTTTTTTGCGATCTAGCTTTACCTTGCATGCATTTGGCTGTTTAGGTAATGCTGGCATAAGTAGTTGCTTTCCGCAAACTGCAACAATAAAGCCTGCTCCGCTTTTAATTTGCAAATCGTTAATTTCTAAAATAAAACCAGTAGGTGCACCAAGTACTTTTTCGTCCGCGGTAAAACTATACTGAGTTTTTGCCATTATTACAGGCAAGCTATTTAGTTTTAATTTGTTTATTTGTGTAAGTTTTTCTTTTGCGTTATCGCTTAAACTAACGCTGCCTGCCCCATAAACTTCTTTTGCTATTTTTTCTATCTTTTTTTCTATTTTTAAATCGCTACTATACAAACTTCTAGCGTTATTAGTCTTTGATGCTGCCTTTATAACCATATTAGCTAAGTCCATAGCACCACTAGCACCATTATTATAAGCATCGCAAATGGCAGCGTCTACTCCTAATCTTTTGCAATAGTTTATAACAAAATCAAGCTCCGCTTTACTGTCTCCAGTAAACTTATTAACCGCAACAACCAAGTTTGCATTAAACTTAACTTTTAAATTTTCTATATGCCTTTTTAGGTTACAAAGTCCGGCTTCTAAAACACCATTGCCGTTGTATTTTAGTGCATTTACAGTCGCAATTAAAACAACAGCATCTGGATACTTACCAAGTTTTGGGCATACAACATTAAAAAACTTTTCTGCCCCAAGATCCGCACCAAAACCCGCTTCTGTTATAGCATAATCAGCATAAGATAATGCCTTTTTTGTAGCAATAATACTACTTGCACCATGTGCAATATTAGCAAATGGCCCTCCGTGCACAAAAGCAGGAGTATCAGCTAGCGATCTAACCAGATTAGGGTTTATAGCATTTATCATTAAACTACAAACAGCATCGGTTATTTCTAAATCTTTTACATAAATTGGTTTACCTTTCGTGCTTAGTGCAACTATAATTTTGGAAACGCGTTTTCTAAAGTCCTCAAAATCGCTACTTAAGCAAAGTATCGCCATAATTTCGCTTGCCGGAGTTATAACAAAATTTTCCTTACGTTTATTATTTTTGTCCCCAACTTCTATACTTCTTAATGCTCTATCGTTACAATCTAAACACCTATTAAACAATATTTTATTAATGTCTATGTCTAGTGGATTACCTTGGTAAATACTATTGTCTATACATGCACAAATAAGATTGTTTGCGGCAGTAATTGCGTGCATATCTCCCGTAAAGTGTAAATTAATATCGCTAGACGGCACTAATAAACACTTACCACCACCAGTTGCTCCGCCTTTTAAACCAAACACTGGCCCCATGCTAGGTTCTCTTAAACTTAATATTGCACTGGTTTTTTTAATTTTGTTTAAAGCATCTGCTAAACCTATACTTACCGTTGTTTTTCCATTGCCAGATTTTGTAGGGCTAATTGCTGTAACAAGCACCAACTTTCCTTGTTTTTTACCAACAAAAGTTTCGTCTACTTTTGCTATATCCTTACCATAAGTAGTATAATTCTTTATTTTTAAATTTTTTAAAATGTCTAATATCGTTGTCATTAAGTTTTACCTGCCTAAAAATTTATAATAGCCTTATGTGCATTTTTGCTAGATTTTATGGGGTATTATGTCTGCCATAATACTGAAATTTATCTTATCTTTTAGTATTCATCCTCGGTAATGCGTACCTCTATACCTACTACACAATATTTTTGCTGTTCTTCTAAACTATAGAATTTTTCCATATCCTTTGGATCTGCATTTTCGCCTTGTTTGTAGCCGAGTTCTTTTGGTAAATAATCGCGATAAAGTTCTTTAAAAGTAGGATAAATATGCACGCCCACAACTTTTGTTGCTACCATTTCGCCAGAATCCATATTTGTAAACTCTATAATATCTCCAGTGGTTATATGCTTGCGTTTTTCGTCCCAAAGACGCATCTCTATGGTTTTTGTACCATTTTTTATATCACGAAAAGGACGGTCTTGTAATTTCATTTTTATTATCATATTTATTCCTCTGTTTGAAGTAGATTAAATAATTATATCACATTATTATAAAAATCCAAAATAAAAAAAGAGCACTTATGCATGCTCTTATATTATTTTTTATTAAGTACACTTTGCAAATATTCTGCAATCTTTTGATCCTTGCAATCTGCAAAAAAGTTTACTTTAAAAAATCTATAGTCTATAGTATCTTTAAGTAATTTTTGATCCATTGTTTTTAGAATAGTAAGCATATCCTTATGCGTCACTTTTTTAAGCTCGTCTAAAACCAGTTTATTCTGTTTTTCTGGCACAGCTCGCTCTAATGGGTAACCGTTGCCACCTTCGCAAGATAAAAGCTTTTCGAAGGTATACTCCAAATTTAACTCTGCTCCCCAACCAAAACCCTTGGCATAAGGCAAACTTACAGCATTACCATTATTAATTTGGCGAAACATAAACGCATCTGCCGGTTCGGTGATATGTCCGCAAAGCACATTAGGAAAGCTATTTGCTACAAGCATAGCACCCTCGCCAGTACCGCAACCTGTAACCACAAAGTCTACCGCTCCACTATTAAGTAAAATGGCAGCAAGCACCCCTGCTTGAACATATGTCATTTGGTGAGCATCATCAGCACCAAAACTACCATAATTTACTACAATATGGTCGTACATATTGGCTACTTTACTTAATGCCGAAAATATTATTGAATTTTTGCTCGATTGACTAGTATCGTTAATTAGTGCAATTTTCATTATATAATCTCCTTACTTTTATAAGTTGGTATGTTTTTTTTCGTAGTTATAAGCAGAAGTTACCATATCTTTAAGGTTATACTTAGCTTTAAATCCAAGTTCTTTACTTGCTTTTTTACTGCTCGCATAACACTCTGCAATATCTCCAGGACGCCTTTCTACAATTTTATAAGGAACATCCACTTTATTATTTTTAATAAAGGTATTTACAATATCTAAAACAGAATACCCTTTTCCAGTACCAACATTGTAAATAAGTAGCCCTTTATTTTCTGTATTTTTATTTATTGCAAGTACATGGGCATGTGCAAGGTCGCAAACATGAATATAATCACGAACACCTGTACCATCCGGAGTGTTATAATCGCTACCAAACACACTCAATTGTTTTAATTTGCCAAATGCAACCTTAGTTATATATGGCATAAGGTTATTAGGTATTCCGTTAGGATCTTCGCCAATTAATCCAGAATCATGAGCACCAATTGGATTAAAGTATCTTAATATAACAACATTAAAATATTTATTGGCCTTTTGATAATCTCCAAGTATTTCTTCTATCATCAATTTTGTTCTGCCATAAGGATTTGTTGCACTAAGCGGAAAATCTTCGGTAATTGGCACACTTTTTGGCTCGCCGTATACCGTTGCAGAAGAACTAAAAATAAGATTATTGCAATCACAAAGCTCCATAGCTTTTAATAGGTTTAGTGTAGAAACTAAATTATTGTTGTAGTACATTAATGGTTTTTGGACGCTTTCGCCAACTGCTTTAAGCCCTGCAAAATGAATTACTTGATCGGGTTTTTCCTTCTTTAAAATTTTAGAAAATTTATTAAAGTCGCATAAATCACATTTATAAAATTTAATATTTTTACCAGTAATCTGTTTTAAACTGCCAAGAACTTCTATTTTGCTATTAGATAAATTATCTACAATAACAACTTCGTGTCCATTTTCTATGCAATCAACTGCAGTGTGCGAACCAATATAACCAAGCCCGCCAGTTAACAAAATTTTCATGATTATCTCCTTTTCTAAATTTATATTATCACATATAAAAGCAGAAAAGCAAATAAAATAAATACAAACCATATCTATAATACATATACTTATTATAAATATTTGATTGCGTTTATTTATATTTTTTGGTAAAATATATTGTAATATATTTATGACATCATATAAATGAGCATATATAACGTTTAGCAATAAATCATACGATTACGTTTGGCATTGCTAGCGGTCGCTCTGCCACTACACACGCATTAGTGACGACAAAAAAATATATGCAGGTATAGTTTAGCGGTAAAATGTGCGCTTCCCAAGCGTTAGTTGCGGGTTCGACTCCCGCTACCTGCTCCAAAAAAGTTCACAAATAATTAGTGAACTCTTTTTTATTTTTTAGGAAGCCGAACACTTGCAATATGCAAGTTTGGTTCGTTTAGCCGAGTACGTAAGCTGTACACACCAACGCCACGAATGTATTGTAAAATTGCGTTTAGTACATAACACGAGTATTCTTCGCTACCTGCTATAAAAATTAATTTTACTAATTTTCTTATGGGGTCGAATAATTGCTACATTATAGCGGGCTTTGCAGGGCTTGTCAAAATAAATTTCACCGGTAAAAAACCGAACATATATCTTCAAAAGGTAAGAACATAGGTGCAATAACATGACGGATTTAAAAAAATTAGGTATCAAAATTGGTCACTTTACAGACACCACTAACCTAACTGGCGCTACTGTTATAATACCAGATAACGGGGCAGATATTGGTATTGATGTACATGGGTCTGACACGGGCTCCATAAATATACCTGCTTACGATATAAAAGGCGCAGATAAAACCGTACGAGCGGTTATTTTAACTGGCGGAAGCACTCCCGGTTTGGAATGCTCTATTGGTGCTATGGACTATATAAATTGCCCAAGTGTGGTAGGCGCAGTAATATACGACAGAAAAGTTGGTAACGATATACGCCCAAGCATAAAAGACGGCTATAGTATGGCAAAAAATGCCAGTTATACCAATTTAGATCAAGGCAATGTTGGGGTTGGAACGGGTGCTACTACCGGCAAATTAGTAGAAGGACATCAGCTAAAAGGTGGCTTTGGCATTAGCATAAAAGAAATAAGCAAAGGTGCTTATGTTGGAGCTTTTGTTGTAACAAATGCTGTAGGAGACATAATTAATCCAGTTACTAAACAATTTTATTCTGACTGCGGAAAATATGATTATAAAAATTATTACAATAGTAACTTTGATTTTAAAAGATTACAAAGGGGTACCAACACTACTCTAGCTGTTATTGTAACAAATATAAAAATGAACCGCGAACAATTAATAAAAGTATCCGAACTAGCCCAAGACGGTATGGCACGAGCTATTTATCCCGTGCATACTAATTGGGATGGTGATGTAGTTTTTTCTATTTCTACGCACTCTAAAAATAGAGTTAAACTTGATATGAACAACTTTAACTTGGTAAATTTTGTTGGAATTGCCGCATCTGATATATTAATAGAAGCAATAAATAATTCTGTTAAAAATGCCAAGAGTATTGCCGGATTCCCTTGCTTTCAAGAAATTTCTAAAAATTTATAAATGCCCTAATTAATGTTTTGTGCAATGGAAAGTTAAGCACTAATAAAAAAACTATAATTTCTTACAGTCTAAGCAATTATAGTTTTTTTTAATATCTTTATTTAATTTCTTCAAATAATTCTTTGCCTACACAGCAGATTGGGCAAGTCCAGTTTTTGGGCAAATCTGCAAACCTAACGCCCTCTTTTTCTTCGTCATAAATATGACCACATATGGTGCATCTATATTTTTTATAGTCTTGGTTTTGTGCTATAACTTTAGTTTTGATTGCTTTGTTTTGTAGCTGTGATTGCTTGGCGCTATCATTCTTTTTAGGCTTACCTTTTGGCTTTTTAGTGCTATCCTCTTTTTTATTAGCTTGCTTGTTACTTAAATTTTCTTCTACAAAAGTAGGTGCTGTTTTTGGAGCTTTGCCCTTAATTACTTTATGGTAATAAGCGTAAGTCATAGGACTAAAATTATTAACTTTTTTAGCGTCAACTGCCTTTGCTATAAATACATCGTGAGAGTCTGCGTCAACTATATTTACAAGCTCGCAAATTAAATACCCACAAATATTTTCGCTGACTACTGGCAAATTTTGAACATTTAAAACCTCAAAATCTGCAAATTTGTCTACATCCTTAGAACATAAAAAACCAAATTTACCAATAACCTCTGGGTTGGACTTTTCTGATAGCACACTAATCGCAAATTTTTTGCTTGACCTTATAGCTTTGTTTGTATAGTTATCTTTATTTACCGATACTGCAAAAAGCATGCTGCTGCTAGTAATCTGCACCACTGTATTTACAAAACAGCCAACATTTTTGCCATTGTAATTGGTAGAAACCACAAACATACCGTAGGTTAAATCTTTAAAAACTTCTTTGTCCATAATATTTCCTTTTTTATAAAACAACACTGTTATATATGTTCTTTAATACTTTTAATATTTTGCAATTCAAACCTATGTTTTTGTGATTTGTCTTCTATTTCTTCAATAAACATATCATAAGGTCTAACCCATAATTTATTGTCACCATAAAGAGCTCTATAAACCACCATCTTTTCTAATGTTTCAGAATGTGTCGCAATATCTTCTACTATATATAAATCACCCTTATAATGTTTATAAATTCCATTTACTTTTATTGTCATTATAACTTTTCTCTCCTTAAATAAGTTTAATTTCTATATATGTTTACAGTAGCACGTTTAAGTTTGTGATTTTCATCACAAACGATTGGTGCGGATGACAAGATTTGAACTTGCATGGGTTTTACCCCACACGGACCTGAACCGTGCGCGTCTGCCAATTTCGCCACATCCGCAGATATAAAATTTATTAAGTTGATACATTGTACGGATGTGTGCGAAATTTTCGCCCTTAGCCGAGTACCGCAGATACGAATACCACGATAGTACATCCGCAAACTTACTTAAGTAAAGTATAGCGTGTTTTTTATTTAAAAGCAAGCAAATATATTTGTATGTAAAAAATATAAATTATTAAATTTATTATAAAAATTATTGATTAAAATTTATTGACAGTATGTAAAAATAATGATAATATATTTAAGTAGCATCTCGACGTGCGGGTGTAGCTCAATGGTAGAGCCCCAGCCTTCCAAGCTGGTTGCGTGGGTCCGATTCCCATCACCCGCTCCATAAAAAAGTAGTACAATCTTGTACTACTTTTTTATTATGCGTGTAAGGAATTGCGACTATTTTGCTAGACGCAAAATAGTTCGCTTAGCCGAGCAAACACTGGTTTGCGAACGTCACGAGCGTAAAAGTAATTTTATTGAATCAATTATACATATGAACAATATTTAATTAATAAGTAGTGAACAACTTACTCGCGAGTATTCCCATCACGCATATTGCGGCTTGCGGTATATTTTTATTACGTGTGAACGTAATATTGACAGCAAATTTAATTGTTCTCTGCTTAACTTTCGCAGGCTCTAATTAGAGAGCCCCATAAATGTCGCATTTTACATTTGCAATTGTTTTGTTACAAATTTAAGAAAGTCCAACTTTATTTGCGGTTACAATTGAACTATCTAAATTTTTAGATTAAATATTTTAACTAAAGCTTTAGCAACGCCATCATCGTTAAATCCATCAGTGATATATTTTGCATAGCCTTTTGTAATTGTATTTGCGTTACACATGGCAATACTTGTATCAATAAGTTTAAACATTGATATGTCATTTTCAGCATCGCCGAAACAAACTGATTTATGTGTCGATGTTTTTAAAGCATTAATAACTTGCATAATAGCCTTACCTTTGTCTAAGCCTTTTTTTTACAAAGCTTATTCTGCAATCCTCATCCCTGCTAATTTCTGCAAAATTTATTAAATCATTTGTTATCTTATTATAGTTTTGTTTTATTACGTCTTTACTAGCCGACAAAACAATTTTATAAATTTTATTAGCTGTTAAAAACTGATTAATATCGTTTATGTTATTTAAATTGACTTTTTGGTCCTCTAAATATAAAGTACATTCAAAATTTTGCGTGTCACAATAGTCTAAAATATATTTTAATATAATTTTTGAATCATATTCTTTTATAGAATCATCAAAGATAAGTTCATTACCTTTATAAATTTGCGAGCCATTAAACGCAATATAGCAACTATGTTTGTCTAGCCCCAGTTCTGACAAAATTGGCATTATTCGTGATTTGCTTCTTGCGCTAACAAGCACAAAGTTAACACTATTTTTTATTTTAGAAATTACATATTTTGTAAAATCTGTAATATTTTTTTCTCGGTTTAAAAGTGTGCCATCTATATCACAAAAAACAGTATCATACATAGGCGAGATAACATTTACTGGGTTTTGTATGTACTTTTTTGGCATACCAAAAACTTGCCAAATATATTCACTAACAAATTCTCCACTGTTCATCTCTATTTTGTAGGTTGCTCTATCATCTTTAACGCGATTTTTATAGTGTTCGGCAATTAGATGCCCAAATCTATCTACAAAATCTTGTCCGCTACCTCTGTGAAGCATTCTATTAATATATTCTTCTTGACATTCGGGCTTACTATAAACATACACAAAAGGTATTTTATTTTTATCTAAATAATTTAAAAAATGTCCGTGAGCAGCATTTAAAACTATCTGCCCCCCCCCCATGACATTGTACATTTGTGGTATAGTAAGATCCTCGTAATTTACTTCGCCACTATTTTTTATTTTAGATCTATAAAGATCTAAATCGTAAAATCTATCATCTATATCGCATAGATTAGTATTGACACTAGCAGTGTTACACACCCACTCTTTTATTTTAGAGAGTTCCTCTTTATTATTATGTAATTCTTTTAAATTGTTAATGG
>CAMRVD010000012.1 GCA_947054085.1 uncultured Clostridia bacterium
AGTAATGTTTTTACAAATAAATAATAAAATATTTTTATATATTTATTATAAGATACTAAGACTCTTAGTCGTTTTATTTTTTTAGAAATTTATATTACTTAAAGAACACACTCCTATATGTTTGCTCTCCTATCACAAATGCTTGTCATTTTAAGCGATCATTAGCTAAGCGTAAGGATCTAAGTTCAATATATTTAAAACTCAAGTGTCTATAAAAGAAACTTCTACTCGACTGCAATACACTAATAGTGTATTTACCTCATCCCTCAGGACGACGAAATATGAGTAATGCACTTCAAAAATGTGTCATCCATAATGTAGCACTACTTATGCCAGTCGCATAATAGTAAGGAATTGAAAGATCTTTTATATACTCGGCTTAGATTACCTAAAGTGATAAAAATGCATTAGTATAATTCGGATGCCCTAACCACTTTTAAGCGATTTTCCCTAAACTTATTTACTACAAGCTGAACAATCAAAAGCACTCCAATTATAGGGTAAACATAATTTATAAGTTTATCAAATCCTACAAAGCTTACCGAAAAAATTGCAAAAGTTGTACACAAACTAATAAGAAAATTGTTTTCTGTTTTTAAAAAAACTTTTTTTGCACCCATACTGCTACTAAGCATAGTAGAAATCATTGCAGTCACAAACAAAACACTATAAATTATTTTTAGTGGCAAATTATTTATTGCACTAAGCATTGGCATGGCAGAATTAATCCCCGCCCCCGCTATAATTGCAAACACAGTTAAAGTAAGTACAGTTAGTATTACCGAAGTAATTATACTAAATTTTATACTAGAAATTTTGCCACTAACAGCATGACTTATTATCGGCAGACTTGCAGCGGTGTTCATGGCAACATAAAAACATGCAAACAAAACACATGGAATCAATGATGAAAAATTAAAACTTAAATTAAAATTAAAGCTAAAGTTATTTAAATTAAAAATTATAAAAGGTAATAAAACTACAAGCGAGACACTTACCACAATATTTACAATATTAGCAGAAGAAATACCAACAATTAAACAGCTTAAAAGTATTGCAAAAATTATTAAATAACTAATTAATATCGGTATGCCATAGCCACTTAAAACCTTTACTATTCCCGATACCATTGCCCCACTAATAAAAACTTGACAAAATGGCAAAAAATTAAGTTTTTTTGTAATATTTTGCATTTTAGCATATTTTTTTGACATTTTTTTTGCGGTAAAATATATTATAAAACCAAACAAAATACCGCTTAATATCGCACCTAAAATACCAAAATATCCAAATCTGATAAAAAAACTATTAATTTCTGCACCTGATATAAAGCCAGCTCCAAGAACCGCACCAAGTATAGATAAAATGCCGCCTAAATTTTTATAATTTTTCATATTAAATTATATTATTTTACAGATACAAATATGATATTTTGCATTTTTTTGCGGAATATTTTGTAATTTTTAAATACTATTATTTATCTAAAAATAGATGCTTGCTGCACGATCTTTTTTGTTATTATTCTGTATCTATGGGCGAAGAATTTAATACAACTGCTGCTAATACTATACACGATTATTTAAAGAAGTATAAAGATTAAATCTGCAATAAAAAAACTCACTAAGTAGTGAGTTCTTTTGATATCAATTTAGCTAATTTAAGCTTTATATTTTACAATTTTAGATAAATTTCATTATAATTTTATTATATTATTCTACAATAAATCTACCGCAATTTTCACATTCTATGTAGCCGTTATCTTTAAACTCGCCCATTTTGCTAGCAGATATTGCCATTCTGCAACCACCACAAGTACCATTTATATTTTTAACAATTACAGGAAATTTACTCTCGCGTTTTTGCAAATATTTTTCTAATAATTTTTTGTCTACTTTTTTACCTGCCTCGGTAAGCTCTACCTTTAAACTATTAATTTGAGGTTCTAGTTTTTGCTTAGCATCTGCAAATTTTTGCCTACAATCTTCTAGATTGGTTTTAGCAATTTTTGCATTTTTGATAATAGTATTATACTCGTTATTAACGATTGTAAGTTGAGTATTTATTTTACTAAGTTCTTTTTCTAACTTTTCTATCATTTGATAAAAGTTATTTTTAGAATGTTGCAGTTCGCGTATCTTATCTAAATCTGCAGTTTCTATAGTTTTAGAAAGTGCCTCTATTTTTACCATAAGTTCGTTATAATAAGCTTTGGCTTTATTAAAATTTTCCATTGTTTTTTGAGCGTTCGTTTCTACTTTTTCTAGCCTAATTTGCCCTTCTTTTAAATGATTTTGCATTTCGGCTGCTTTTTTACGCTCGGGTAAATTAGAAAGTTCGCTTTCTAATTTTTTTAGTTTTCCATCTATTTCCTGATATTTTAAAATTTCTTGTGTCATATTATATTCCTTTACTTATCAACTTTTTTAATAGTATATAGTATTTTTGTTTTTGTTTTATATCTTTTTTATTACCTTGCATACTTGTTATATCAAAATTTTCTAAAAAACTCAACAGTTTTTGTTCTTTATAAAGATAATTTAAATATGTTTGATCCTTTTTGCATTTCCCTAGTAACTTTTGAGTTTTTGTATAAAAGTTATTGCCAGTGCCGTTAGTAACAATTATATAATAAAATTTACCTTTGTCCTCCAGCACATAATCTTTTACTATTTTATAATGTTTTTTTATTAAAAAATGTCGTAGTTCAATATGGTTTTGTACTGGCTGAAGCACCAAATTTCTTATATTAGGGCTATCATCTAAAATTTTAACAATTTCCCATCCACCCATACCACAAATCGCGGCAATATCTGCATCTGGCGATACCATTAACCCGTCACCAACCCTGCAGTCTACATCAAGTTTTTCGCTTAGTGCTAGTGCTAAAGTTTTGTCTAAACTAGGTTTACTAATATCTGTTGCAATAACCTTTTTATATCTGTTACTTTTTGCTAAAAGACAAGCTAAATATCCATGGTCACTGCCAACATCTACAATAACTTTGCGTTGATCTTTACCATTGCAAAGCTCTAAACATTCGTTATACAAGGCTCTTAACCTAGCACCCGCACGCGGCAAGACAATACCATTAATTTCCATTAATCTAAAAAGTCCTTTAAGCGTTTGCTTCGGCTTGGTTGACGAAGTTTTTTAAGAGCTTTTGCCTCTATCTGACGAATTCGTTCACGGGTTACATTAAACTCCTTACCCACATCTTCTAGCGTGCGTGGGTGACCATCTTCTATACCGTAACGTAGCATTATAACCTTTTGCTCCCTTGGTGTAAGCGAGTTTAAAACATCTAATAATTGCTCTTTTAGCATAACCTGGGTTGCCGCATCTTGTGGGCTAACTGCGTTTTCGTCTTGCAAAAACGAGCCAAGATTGCTGTCTTCCTCTTCGCCAACAGGGGTATCCAAACTTACCGTATCCTGACTAATCTTCATAATTTCGCGAACTTTGTCCTCGGTTATGTTCATTTCGGCTGCAATTTCTTCTATGGATGGCTCTCTACCCAGTTTTTGAGTTAATTGACGAGTTACACGAGTTAGTTTATTAATAGTTTCTACCATATGAACAGGTATACGAATAGTTCTTGCTTGGTCTGCAATAGCACGGGTTATGGATTGTTTTATCCACCATGTAGAATATGTCGAAAACTTAAAGCCCTTGGTATAGTCAAACTTTTCTACCGCCTTCATAAGCCCAAAGTTACCTTCCTGAATTAAGTCCAAAAATAGTAACCCTCTACCAACATACCTTTTAGCTAAACTTACAACAAGCCTAAGGTTTGCTTCGCTCAAACGCCGTTTAGCCTCTTCGTCGCCCTCTGCCATACGTTTAGCAAGTTCTACCTCTTCTTCCTGAGTTAAAAGCGGAACTTTGCCAATATCTTTTAGATACATCTTTACAGGGTCGTCTACGCTAGCTTGATTCATAAGTTTTTCTAGCTCTAAATCGTTACTAGCAACCACGCTGTCTACAATTTTTATGCCTTCGTTTTTAATTTCTTCTAGTACTTCGTCCATTTCCTCTGCATCAAGCATAGGAAGTTTGTCCGAAACCTCTTCTATAGTAAGCGAGCCCTTCTTTTTACCTTTTTCTATAAGCTTTTTTACTTTTAATTCTACTTTTTCTTTGTTTGTCATTACAAATCCACCTTTTTGCTTTTAATCGTGCTAATAATTTCTGACAATTCTTTTACATAAGCCGCACGTTTTGTTTGATCTACCTCTGTTTTTAATGACTCGGTAATATTTTTTTGCTTATTTTCTAAATGCTGTTTATATAACGTCCAAATGCAATCTTTAAAGCACACTGCATCAAATTCTTCATCATCAGATTTTGCAAAGTAATTAATAATTTCTAATATCTCGTTTCCATAAGAAGCTGCAAATTTATCATGGAAAACCAATGCTAAATTTTGCCCAGCATTTTCCCTTTCGCTGTAATAAAACTCATAAAGTTCCCTATGATTATTAGAAAATAAGTAACTAATATTACGTTTTATATATGCGTATGGTTTTTGATGTATCATTGCACAAAGAAGATACTTTTCCGCTCTGTCTATATGCCCGTCTATAGGCTCAAAAACCTTTTTCTTTACCACTTCTTCGGGGGCGACAAGCCCATCATCCCCAGCTTCCCCAATTTCGCTTGCAAGTGCCTTTAACTTTTCGGCATCACTAACAACTTTTTGCTCGCGTTCTAAAGCCGCTTCCTTTAGCCGCCTTTGTTTTTCTTCTTGCCACTCCGCTACTTTTGTTTGAAGGTCGCGGTTTAAAAAGTCCTTGTTCATCTCGGCTTTGTCTGCAACTAGTTTTAAATAAACATCGCGGGTTATTGCATCTGGCATTTGAGCAACCAAATAAAGAGCATCGTTTACAAATTTTGCTTTGCCGTCAGCCGTTGTCATATCGTTTTGACGGCGAATATAATCTATTTTGTATTCGGTTAAGGGAAGTGCCTTATCTAATAACTTTTTATACCCACTAGCACCATAAGTCTTTATAACATCATCCGGATCTAAACCATCTGGAAGGCTAACAACTTTTACATTTAGATTGTTTTCGGCTAAAATGTCTAGCCCCTTAATAGTTGCATTTTGCCCAGCTTTGTCCCCGTCATAGCAAATATAAACCTTGTCGCTAAACCTTTTGATAAGCTTGGCTTGTTCAGGCGTAAATGCCGTACCCATGCTAGCAACTGCCGTGTCAAACCCTGCTTTATGAAGGCTTACAACATCTATATGCCCCTCGCAAACTATAACATAGTCTATCTTTCCGCCGGTTTGACGCTTTTTCTTTAAATAATTTATACCAAACAAGGTTTTTCTCTTATTAAATAGCGGTGTATCGCCAGTATTAAGATATTTTGCAAACTTAGGGTCACTTTCTAGCGTCCTGCCGCAAAAACCAATAACCTGACCATAAATATCTATTATTGGGAACACTAACCGGGTTGCCATAGCGTCGTAAAGTTTACCATCCTTGTCCTTACATACACCTGCCTCTAGCATTTCTTCTTTGGTATAACCCTTAGAGTACAGGTGCTCTACTAACTGATTAAACCCTAACGAGTAGCCAAGCCCAAACTTGGTAACAATTTCGTTAGTCATTTGACGCTTTTGTATATACTCGTGGGCAGGCTTAGATTCGGCAAGTTTTAGATTACTTCTATAATATATTGCAGCCTCTTTAACTAGCCCAAGCAGTCTTTCTTTATGTTTTTTGCGTTTAGCAATCGCCTCGCTGTCGCTAGTTCCGTTAAATGTTGGCACTTCTATATTTGCCCAGCTAGCAAGCAAACTTACCGCTTCCATAAAGCCCAAAGACTCTATATTTTTAACCCAAGTTATAACATTTCCGCCCGTGTGGCAGCCATAACAATAGTAAAATCCATCGTATTCATTAATGCAAAGCGACGGCGTTTTTTCGCCATGAAAAGGACACCTAGTCCAGTAGTATCTGCCCTTGCGTTGCAAAGTACAATACCTAGATGCCACTGTAACTAAGTCGTTTTTTTGCTTTAGCTCTTCTAAAAAGTTTTCAAAAACTTTATTGTCTGCCAATTGTCCACCTAAATAAAATTTATTACAAATATGTCATCGCAAATATTGCCCAATTACGAAAACATATTATCCGTTTAATTATTGCCAATTAATGTCGCTTGTAACAAAAAATATTTTTTGCTTTTTATTTAATTTTTACAAGTGCTAAAAAGCATACTAAAGGAATATTTCGACAAAAATTTTAAATTCCCTCTTTTATTTTAAATTTTGTTATTTAAATTTTCTTTTTATCAAATTTAAGACACACTAGCACAAAAAACATGCCACGGCATAAAAACTGCTGGATTATACTAACCTTTTTTGTTGGCAGCCATGTGCGACAAAGCAAAATCTATACACTTTACAACAATTTTGTTATAGCTAATGCCAGTAGCATCGCTTATAGTGCAAAGCTTATTATTTAAAGTTTCGCTCAATCTAATGCTGCGATTAATAGACTTATTGTTTTGATTAATGAGTTTAAAGCTTTCCATACCCCAATTTTACCAAACCAGTTACAAAATCGGTTACAAAAAAAATTACAATTTGTAACTACTTTTGTAACTTTTTATAATTTTGCGGAAAATTTTAGGCAAAAAAAATAACGCCTAATTACTTAGACATTAATTTATTATTAATATTTTATTTATCCTCTATTTATATACACTAAAATTGGTAAAGGCTTTAAAGTGTGACCAAATTTATTTATAAAACTAACTATAGTTAATTTACCTAATATAATTATTATACAACTAAAAATTAAATCTGTAAATAATTAATTTAAAAATAAATAAAAAAGAGCATAAAACACTAAATTCGGATTTTTATGCCCTATTTATAGTTAATTATTACGCTCCATATTAAAAAGATACTGCTGTGCAAGGCCACTATATTCGCCAAACATAGCTTCAAAATATTCTTGAATTTGCTTGCGAGTTTTGTCACCCGCAAAAAAGTGATTATAGTAAACCTGTTCCACCCACGTATCTACGGGAAAATACTCGTGCCTTCCAAACCCAAAAAGAAGTATACAACTTGCAACTTTTGGGCCAACCCCTTTAAGACCTATTAGCCATTTATAAAGTTTGTCGCTTGGTAGTTTTTTAATTTCCTCTATATCGGTATTCGCTAAATAGTCCGCGGTATGCTTTAGATAACTTGCCCTGTAGCCAGCACCAAGATTATTGTACCATTCTTGTGGCATGCTGGCTAACTTTTTTATAGTAGGAAACGCCTTAAAATCTCCAAATTCAGTTTTAATAGTTTCGCCAACCTCGCAAAGTTTTTCTACAATTTTTTGAATGCGCTTAATATTGTTGTTGGCAGAAATTATAAACTCCATAATAACTTCGGTTGTATCGCCGTTAATTATTCTGATTCCACCGCCTTGTTTTATAGGTTCTGCAAGCTCCTTAAATTTACTTAGCTGTTTTTTAGCTTTGCCATAATCAAAATCTAAATCAAAATAAGTAGCAAAATATTTTGGGTCACTTGTGTAAATTGTGTACTTACTTCCACCATCCACAATTTTTGCAAACTTACTTCCACTTGCAACTATGTAGTTGCCGTTACTATCCACAAAAAATCTAAACATCTGACCGCATTCGCAAATGTGTTTAGGGTTAAAATCCGCGCGGCTATATACTTCTATTTTGTTATCAAATATTTTGTAATCCATGCCTAAATTTTAGCATATAGACATATCTATTGCAAAACAAATAGCGTAATTGCTTGATTTATCTAATAATTTTTTGACATAATAATAGTATGCTATTTGTATTTAATAAATTTAAAAAACATAAGTGGGTAAAGCTTAACACCCAAAAAAGACTAAAGGTTTATAACGCACTAGAGGCTAAATTTGCTAAAAAACAACACCGCGAAGCCTTGCCTGTAGTCATTCACCCAGACAGCAACTGGCAGTGTTTAGGCATGTTTACCGTAAAGGGCGGTGATAAGCGAATAACTCTGCACGAAAATTTGCTAATAGATACCAAAATGCGTTTCCATGGTATGGAAACAATTTTGCACGAAGGCAGACACGCCTATCAGTTTGAAACTATTCAAAAAAAGCTGCCATGGTACGCCTTTCGAGCTAAACGCTGGCAAAAAAATTGGATGGGCTATGTTCCAAGCGCGGAAAACTCTACAATCTATAACAACCAAGCGGTAGAACGCGATGCACAAAAGTACGCCTTCCGCAAAATGCTAAAAGTCGCCCGTAAATACCAAAGCGACCCAGACTTTCAAAATACCATGCGCGTAAACCAGTACCGTCTAGAATCCGCCGACGATAACGCCCGCAAACAATTTGGCATGTTTTATAAATACAAAATTAATAAGTATATAGATAAAAAATCTAGATAAATAATAACAACCTCTAAAATAGAAGCTGTTTTTTGTATCTATTATTAAATAAGTTATCAGTCTACTATATTAGGCTAAATCGCCTCTCCCCTAGCGGCGAGAATGGATAAAATACAAAGAAAAAATCAGACGGCAAGCCGCCAGCTCCGCTTGGTATTGGAGCCCTTAGCTGGCTAGGATTTTATTTAAGCATAAATGATCAAAGGGAGTTTAGTATTGTTTTTTATTAAAAATTCTTTTCATTAATAATATGTACTTAAGAGCCAAAATTTAGATGAAGTACAAAGAAATAAAAAAATTCACGGCCCGATTTTACTTAAACGTAAATGAGGAAGTGAATTTTTTAAATTTCTGCAGTAATTCGCTTAATTTTGGCTCTTAAGACTAGTCGGTGAGGACGCTAACTTGCTTCCTATCCTTCCTAACTCTTTCAAACTTAACAACACCTGCAACTTTTGCGTATAAGGTATCGTCGTCGCCAATGCCAACATTTTTGCCAGGATGTATTTTAGTTCCGCGTTGACGAACAATAATGTTGCCGCCAATAACTTTTTCGCCGTCATATTTTTTAACGCCCAAGCGTTGAGCATTACTATCACGACCGTTTTTTGTAGAACCGCCACCCTTATGGTGAGCAAAAAGTTGAATGTTAATAAACATAGTCATATTAGTTTTTAACCTCCAATTCTATAAAATCTGAAAATCCAACATTTAAGTCCGACACGCCGCAAAGCATAGTTTCTAATATTACTTCGCACTTTTGCTTTTCGTCATCGGTAATATTTGTTGGTAGCGAAAACTTTAAGTAGCCCTTGTCGTCATTTCTTTCAACTTTGGCTTCTACCCCTGCAACAACCAGTATACCTAGTAGTGCAGTTTGCACAACGCTAGATAGTGCCGCGCATACAATGTCTTCGCCCTTTTCGCCATAGTTAGTGTGTCCGTCGCACTCTACCTCGGCAATGTAATTATTTTTTTTTGTTATTGTAACCTTAGTCATAAGCGCCTAGCCAATAGAAACAACTTTTAATTTTGTGTATGGTTGACGATGACCTTGGCGTTTGCGTACATTCTTTTTTGCATGGTATCTAAAAGCAATAACCTTGTCTTCTTTGCCATGCTCTAGTACTTCGCATACGGCTTTTACGCCAGTAAGTGGGCTACCAACTTTAACATCTTTATCGCTGCTAACAAGAAGACAATCTAGTTCTACCTTGCTGCCAACTTCTGCGTCTAACTTTTCTGCTTTAAAGTATTTGCCAACTTCTGCTTTGTACTGCTTTCCGCCTGTTAAAACAATTGCGTACATTATCTAATTTTCCTCCTCTCTCCAGTCTCACTGCCAAAACTAGGTGTTAGCAGAATATTTGCTTTTTATTTACATGCAAATAAACTTTGCTAATCTTTAACCCGCAGCATGTGGCACGCTAAAAATATTAACACAAAAAAAGCGGCTTGTCAACCACATATAATTTAAATTATATATAATTTTGTTTGCCACTTAAATTAAATCTTTTAGCTGACTAGCCTTATTTATCTTTATAAGCTTATCTTCTAATTGTATTTCGGTAAATTTTGCTAATATATTAAAGTCGTCATCCACCACGCAAATGTTGTAGTATGCAAAGTTGTCTATTTTTGCTAAGACTTTACTTATTGAAGTTTCTTTATTAAACATTAAAGTTTTTACCGTCAGCCCGTGCTTAAGCTTGCGTCGTTTTAAAGAGGATTTTACTAAGCGTTTGTAAGTAGCCTCTTTATCTTCGGAAATAGCGGTAATAAATATAACAATGCTCATTATTCCTATTTGCAAATTAATAGTAAATAAGCAAGAAATAATAAAGACAAAAAACAGCAGCAGCGAAAATATTAAGGTTACGTTTTTACAAATTTTTGCAGCATTTTTTCTTTGAGTTTTAAGCGACAACATAGCAAGCAAACATCTGCCCCCGTCTAACGGAAAAATTGGAAGTAGATTAAAAAGTGCTAAGCTTAAA
The DNA here is from genome assembly GCA_947054085.1 of uncultured Clostridia bacterium. Classification (GTDB taxonomy): domain Bacteria; phylum Bacillota; class Clostridia; order Christensenellales; family UBA1242; genus RGIG4790. The sequence continues at coordinate 10,414 of CAMRVD010000012.1, forward strand.
TTTGCTACAACAAAGTCGGTAGTATAATTATAAACTTCGGGAAAAATCCACCACAAAAAAACGCAAATTATTATCAAAAAAATGTTAGATAACGGGCCAGCTAAACTTATTATTATTTCGTCCTTAAAAGTAAACTCGTCGGCATTTCCACTAAGCAATGCTCCCGTTGGATACAATGTTATTTTAGTGCATCTATAGCCTAGCCTTTTAGCTACAACAGCATGGCTAAATTCGTGAAATAATAAACAAACTAGGTATGTAAAAAACAGCCAAAACAACCCCGCAAAAATACTCATTACACAAAAAATTAAGGTAACAGGATGCACAACAAATTTTAGTTTATCTAAGTTGTTATTAGCTCGTGCATTTTTCTTTTTTGTTACCTTATTTTTAAATTTTACTAGGCTGGTTTTTATAAAATTTTGCATTTTAGTTTATGTTTTATACAATTAGTTAAGGATTCGCACCACTATAGTAAAAACTGCATAACTCTAGGTTTTATGGGCAGTTTAGGGTGCTATGTGTGGCAAGTAACTGTGTATTATGCCACACATAATACCATAATTTATTCAAAAAATGTATCACCTTTGCCACTAGCGGGAAGTTCTATATATTTTCCGTCGCAAAGTATACTAAAGTTTATTTTGCTTTCTAAACTAATGCCTATTTTTTGACCCTCTTCTAGCCTGTTACCGGCATCTATGCATGCAAACGAAAGCCCCATTAATTTTACAAGTACATTACCATTTACAATAGTTATATTGCTTTTGCCATTTTTTGTTTCGATTGTCTGAACAACTCCGCTTACAGGGCTGAGCACTACAACATCCCCTAGTCCATTAACCTCTAGACACGTGGCAGAAACATTGCTTGCAAAATAACTTTTGAACGGGCTAGAAACTATAAAAATTCCGCCGCTGTTATCGCCATTACTATTAAAGGAAAAATTAACAAATTTTATCTTACCCATGTCCTCTGGTTTTGGTGTCCAATTTAAAGTTACCCTCTTTATAAAAGCACCAATTGCACTGCCACTAAGCACGCTAAAATTGATACACGAAAACGCCAATAAACACAAAAATGCACTCGCTAAAATATGCTGATTTTTGCGTTTTATGTTGGTTTCCATTTTGGGCTTGCTATCTATATTTTTTACCCCATTATATGCCATAATAAAATATATGCTCTGCTTTTTAAATTTATTAAATTTTCTAATACTTTACACTTCTATCTAAAGGTAGCAGTCCTTGGCTTTTTCTTAAATTCTCTATTTTTTTATTTTGTTTTACTATTTTATTACAACCTTTAATTAACTTTTTAAATTCCTTAGATTTATATTCTATATGATAATTTTCCGAAAAATATAGCTTCATAAACGCCTACCCTATATAAATTATACTATCTATATCAAATACAATGTTCTATTTGGAATGCGTCAAGCAAAAACATAATACTATTCTATTTGGAATAGTTTAATTCTAAATAGAATATATTATTAATAATATATGTATGGCAACTAAATACTTAAATTTTAAAGATGTTTTATAAAACCTTTTAAAAGATTTACAGATATCTCAGTCAGTGTTTGCAAAAAATATTGGTACTACTCAGGGCACGGTTAGTAAATGGCTAAGCGGATTTCAAGAGCCCAGATATTACCACTTCAAAAAATAATAACAACCTTTAATCTAGACCCCTCCGAAGTTATGGGATTAAAAGAGTTTTAAAAACAAACAAAAGCGCGAGTTTTAGTCACTAACTTTTGAAACTAGCGGAAAAAACAAAGAGAACACTAAAACAACAAGGTGTTTTCTTTTTTACCCTTACTCTCTTAACTGCAAAAAGAAACAAATATTTCTGCCGTTGTCATAGGTTGTCATAAAAATAACTCTCCTGCAAATACTTAGACATTCATTTTAACCTTGTCAACAAAGAATATTCGTTTATACTAGGAAATAGAGAGGAGAAAACAAAAAGCGAAAGAGTACGCTCTGCCAGCAACCGCTCTTTTGCAACAAATTAATTTTTCTTTTTTGTAATTTAGTGATACAAATTTATATCAACTATGATATAATCTTTTTATTAAGGAGTGAGATATGAAAAATTATAATAAGTTTATTAAAGAATTTATGGAATCCTGGAAAAATCTTGAAGGTGAAAAAACTTGTGAACTTATGGCTGATAAGTTAAGTTATTTTGAAAATCCTATTGATAAACCTTGTAAAACAAAAAAACAAGTTTTGCCATTATGGAGTGTGGTAAAAGAAAATCAGAAGGATATTTCTTATACTTATGAAATATTGTTCCAAAACGATGAAAGTTGTATTTGTCATTTCACAATGACAAGAACAATGGTTAAAACTAATACAAAACAGCAAATTGATGGTATATTCGAAATAAAACTTGATAACGAAAATAAACTCACTTATTTTAAGCAATGGAGATACACAAAATAGTTAAAATAAAAAAAACGAGAAATTAAATTCTTGTTTTTTTGCTAGTTTCAAAAGTTACAGCCCTTTACCCCGCGTTTTTATTTTGTAATATTACTTAACTATCATACCTACGGGCCGAATACGATTGGTGGTTGCTTCTATTTTTATTTTAAACTCGCCCGTTTCGCTTACTAGTATTGCCATTTTAAGATTATTTGGCTCTATTTCCATAAATTGCGACAGCATATTAAAGCATTCTAACCTAAGTGTCTCTTTAAACATATTAGGGCTAACAAGTTTGTCCGCAAAAAGCACTTCTTTTGCCCGCGATTTTACCTGATCCTTCATTTTAAGCATAGTAAATCCACCTCTATTGCACAAATTGATATTAAACGTTATTGGCTACAAGCCCGTTACCATTATTTTGCAGTAACAAATGTTTAGTCATTCAGTACCAACAAAAATTATTTTTGCCAGCTATTTGAAAAATTTTGTTTTAATTTTAATTATTTTAAAATTAAATAATACATAGTTACAACCTTTTTAATTTACGCCTAAAAAAGCCCATTACGCCAGTATATTTAGCTGTATAGTTAAACTCTTCAAAAGTACCTTCTATAAGGTTTTTAGCTAGAATCATGAGTGCTTGTTTAAATTCGTCGTTATCTCCCGCAAACCTTAAAGACGACGCAACGTTATAACTATCACTTTCGGGCAACACTCCCAGCACTTTTGCAGTAAGTAACGAGGATATATCTGAGTGAGTCATCATATCCCCACTTGCCACCAAATCCCCTCTTAATCGATTAACTACTATACTTAGGGCGATCTTACTTTTATCTGCACTTAGCATTGTAAGCATTTTGCTGGCATCCCTAACCGAAGCAATATGTGGCGTTACAACTACTATAGCTTCTGTTGCGGAAAAGCTCGCCCTTTTAAATCCGTCATCCTTACCAGCAGGACTATCTATTAAAACAAAATCGAAAATAGATGCCAGCTTATTTATTATACTGTCAAAACTAAATACTTCACCGACAGGCAAGTTTTTACCAGCAGGCAAAGTAAACAAGTTATCTAAAAATGGATCTTTTATTATCGCCTGCTTTATACGGCACTTACCTTGCATGCAATCTACGATGTCGTACACCACTTTGTTTTCTACATTCATAATTAGGTCTAAATTATTTAAGCCAATATCGCCGTCTACCACGCAAACCGTAGCATTTAGACATGCTAAAGCCCGTGCAAGTCCCGCAACAACGGTAGTTTTTCCAACACCTCCCTTGCCGCTTGTTACAACTATTTTACGCCCCATAAAATTCTCCTTAAAAGCATATTAGCATCCAATAAGTGGCAAACCTTATACAAAAAAAGACTAAATTTTAAAGTTTTTGCAAAATAATAAAGCAAAAAGCCGAAAATAATAAGAGTAAACACTTGCGATAATGTATACTAATTGGTGTATAATACTTGTATATAAAAACTTCTGAATTGTATTATAAAAAACATTTAAGCTATTAAATTTTATCAATAAATGTTAGCAATTTGTAGCAAAACTCGTATATAATTAAAAAATCAACGTTATTGTGCGTAAAAAAACTCTTAAATAATTTAAAATAACGTTGTTTAAACAAAGGAGATAATTTATGGCATCCATAATTCTTGCAATAAAAATAGGTTCTACCACTACTACAATATATCGTCAAGGAGACGGCTTAGTTTTGCGTGAACCAAGTATGATTGCAGTATCGGGAGTGGGACATAATAAGGAAGTAAAAGCTATAGGCTACGAAGCTCAACGTATGGTGGGCAGAACTTCTAGTAATGTTCAAGTTGTTTCGCCAGTTGTAGAAGGCGTTGTTAGAAATGCCGAACTAGCTACCAGTATGCTTCGTGGGTTTGTTCGTAAAGTTTGCCCCGATAAATTTTTCAAACAAAACGTCCGTGCAGTATTGTGTGTACCACTAGGAATAAGCTTAGCTGATAAAAAAACTTTTCAAAAAGTATGCTACGGTGCGGGAATTTCTGATGTAACAATAATACCGGCAATTTTATGCACTGCCATTGGTCAAAATATTAATATAGAGGCCAATTATGGCAAGCTTATAGTAAACATTGGTGGAGGTTGCACAAATATTGCAGTGGTAGCAAACAACACTATAGTAAATGGAATATCGGTTGGTATTGGCGGAACGCAAATTAATACCGCAATAGAGCAATATGTGCTAACAAAATACAATCTAAAAATAAGCCCTAATACTGCAGATAAAATACGCAGCGATGTTGCTAGTTTGGTAGCATCTTATTCGGTTTCCTCAGAGATTGACGGCGTAGATAGTACCACTCACGAAACAAAAACTCTAACCATTACCAGCGGCGAAATCTTCCCTATAATGGAGCATTTTTACGATAAGATATGCTCTGCCATCGAAAGTATAATAAACAGTTGCCCAACAGATATAGTAAATGACATTTACAAGGATGGTGGATACTTTAGCGGAAAAGGAATAAACTACCCCGGAACAGAAAAGTATCTTAAAAAGCGTTTAAACTTGCAGCCACATATCCCAGAAGAAGTTAAAACCGACATTTGGGGTGCGGGCAAACTACTAGACGACCCACTATGGCTAAAAAAACTGGTACTAGCTAATTAGATTTTACTAAGATTAAGAACATTTTAACAAATTAAAGAATATTTGCTAAAAAGTTTAAATATAGCAACTTAAATATAGCTTATTTTAGACAATAAAAAGAGAGCAATTTTGCCCTCTTTTTACTTTTACTATTTAGTTAAACATTTTTTCTTCTAGTATTTCCGATAATGGTCGACCCTTATCTTTTTTATCGCCATATTCGTAGATAACACCATCATGATAATATTTAGTTTTATCTACCGAAACGGTTACATTATTCCAAGTAAAGCCACCAATTTCTAATGGTATACCCTCGATATCTTTAAACATTTGATTACTACAAATACCAACACATTTGGAATAAATACCTATAGTTGAATAATTTTTAGAATCAAATCTATCCATTTTAACGAGATTATATGATTGGAAATTATCAGTATCTGCAGTAACAGAGTAAAACATTTTGCTTTCTTTTGGTAATATCAAGTTTATATTTACAGGTTGCCCGTGATAGCATTCAGAATTTTTTGCAGCTTTGTAACTTTTAGCATGTAAATCCATTAAGGTCATATTGTAAACTGGTTGAGGAAACCCATAAAAATCAGGTACCACCAAATTTATATTCTTACTATTAGAATCTATATCTTTTAGCATTCCAAATAACCAAAAACTCAATTCCTCGTTACTTGGCAACACCAAATACTCGTTATCCTTAAGTTTAGCATGGTTTATTGTAAGCCAATTATCTGTGCATACAAATTCTACAACCCTATTATCATCTAACTTTAACGCATAAGTCGCATAGTCGGTATCTTCTACCAATTTTACTGGCTCTTGTAGATGTTTTATTATTTTATCTTTCATAATAAACTCCTTATATTATTTGTATTATATCATGTAAATGTTATTATAACAATATTAAACAAATATTTTTGTGCAACTTGCACAAAATGGTTTTGTAAATTACAAATTGCAAACAAGATTTACAAAAACATCTACTAAAAAGCAGCCTATACTCGCTCAAACTTTTTCCAAAAAAAGTTTTACACAAAAAACCACCTTACAAAAAAAGAAGTACAATAATTTGCACTTCTTACGTTAATTAAAATTTTCCAAATCTTAAAGTATCTCTAGTTTTTTATGGAAGTTCTTTTCAAAGTCTTTGCCGCACTCTAAAGCTTTGCGTATTTGGTAATCAGCTTCGGCTGTTGCTACCGTCTTCATAATAACGCTATCGCCCAAAATATCGCAGTTAATATCCACAACAACACCATTTTTGCATCTATCTAAATTTTCGGCTAGTGCCAAAATTACGCCCAGTTTTTTAACTGCATCAAGATCCTCTTCGGTAATGATGTCTTTATATTTAATCCATTCGCTTAAAGAAATATCTCCGCCAGCGTGCAATCCTGCAACAAAACCAGCAAGCACAAGCTCTCGGTGGTTAGCACCATAAATTTCTGATCCTAATATTACATTATAAGAATATTTTGCGTGGTCTATGTAATTAATTTTTTTACCGCTGTCGTGTAGTACCGACGCAATACGTAGCACTTTAACATAGCCACGAGGCAATTTATGTAAAACTCTTAATTGCTTAAATAATAACATAGACAAATTATATACTTGCTCGCTGTGTTTTAACTCGTCCTCGTTATATCCAGTTAAATTATTTTCCAGCCCAAAACCTAGTACATCGCTAATAGGTTTTTCGCTAGTGCCCGGTACTTCTTCGGCTAGTATTAGTCCTTCTGCAAGCGACCTTGCTGCAATAGTAACGTCACCACGTTTTGTTGCCTTAAATAGCCCACAAATAATAGCAAGAGCCGCCACAAAAACATCTGCCCTAGGCTCTTCTATGCCCTTAAGTTTTTTACTGCCTGTAAGATCCATTGTCTTTAGCTGATTATATATTTTACCAGCATCTTCGCCACTAATTTGTAGAGTGTCGTCCTTATCTAGTGGGTACTTTTTAAGTTTACGAACCATTTTTGCAAGATCTGTAAAATATAATCCCGAACCAATAAAAGCAAACTCTGGATCTACAGCTGTAACAAATTTAGCATCAGACAGCTGATTTTCTACGTACTTTTCCATTTTTGCAAACGCAACATCTGCTCCAAGTTCAGATATGCTAAAAGTTTTAAGCAAGCTTAAAGGTCCAAAATTTAATACAACAGAATTTAATAAATTTCTACGATTGTATTCTATCAAATGCAACGTATTTGCTGTAATAGAACTAATTAACCCCTTAGGTAAATCGTAAGTGTTTATAACTGCATTATAAATTGCATTATTTTGTTCTTCGCCAGAAAGAATCGAAAATCTAAAGCCGCAAGTTGCAAAAACTTCGTCAAAAAAACTATATATATTTTTAGGTTTATTTTCTTGATCAAAATTAGAAACAGCAACAGTTTTTTTAACCGAATGCATTTCGCAAATTTTACGGAAATTTTTTAACACACGCAAACAATCGTCTATCTGAGGCTTTTTTAAAAAATGATCATCGCGATCTAGCCCTAAATTGATTTGTTCTACTTCTTTATCTAAAACCAAAAAGGTGTCCGCTTTGTCAGAGCCCGCGATAATTAGTTTGGCAGAATAAGTGTCTAATAAAATTACTGCGATTTTTTCCAAAATAAAAATCTCCCTTAATTAAAGTACATGCCTAGTATAGCACATAAAAATTTTTTTGTATATATTTTATTGACAATTTTTTTTGATTTTTTTTAGGTAATATACTTATTATATAATTACGCATTGCATAATACAAAAAATAGACTTTGTAATAGGCCTTTAGTATACATAAATTGACAAAAATTAGCCTTTTGATAATGTAGATATAAACTAATACATCGACAATCTAACATTTTATATAAAAAAGGCTTACGCCTTTTTAATTTAATCTAGAAATACAATTATTAGGGCATACCCCTATACACTTATTACAATTTATACACTTCTCTGCATTAATTACAGGTTTGCCATCTATCATTGTAATAGCATTAGTAGGACAAATTTTAGAACATAATCCGCAATTAGTACAGCCTACTTTACATTTGGTTGTAACAGACATTTTATCTGTATTATTACTACATAAAACTGCAACGCTTTGCTTTACAGGTAGCCTTACAATTAGGTTATTAGGGCAAACATATGTACAAGCACCACAACCTGTACACTTGGTGCGATCTACTTCTGCTACACCCTTTTCGTTTATTTTTATTGCACCGTATCTGCAAACCTTTACACAATCTCCACAACCAAGGCATGCAGTATCACAAGCTTTATTGCCCGAATGTAGGCTTTCCTTACACCAACAATATTTTTGACCTTTATAGTCAAACTTATCTTTGCAATCCTTACCCCCTTTACATTTTACACATGCTACAAGGTTACTATTGTTTATATAACCTTTTTTTATAACTCTTTTAACCTTACTTAAGTTTGCCCTAACAATATATGGGCACTCTGCAATATCCCTAGTTTCTGCAGCCACTTCCCTCGAAAAAGCTTCGCAATTAGGGCAACCACATTTACTACAGTCAAGTTCTGGTAAAAGTGAATGAATAAATTTTTCTTTACTGTTAAGCCTTTTTAATCTTGTAACAATAAAACTGGTTAATAATACTAAAATTATTGTTGGCAAAACAATAGAGATAGCAATTAATATAGATTGTAACATAACAAGTTCCTCTCGAGTTTTAAATACTAATGCTTATTGCATAGATTATCATACTTAGTACTGCCATAGTCGTAATAGTTATTGGTACTGGCCTAAGCAGTCTTGAAACTTTTTGATTATGAAGTCTGCGATAAATAAGCCCAAAAAGCATGCTAACAAGAATATATCCTAGTACTATAAAACAAACTTCTATTATCATATTCAAAAATGATTGTTTAAAGTTTACGCAAAGCATCATTGCAATAGTAAGTGCTAAATTAATTACATAACTGTAAGTAATGTCGTAATAATAATACATTTCCTTATTAGTTAATTTTATAATTTCTAGAACGCAAAAGTTTGCAATGCCGGCAAGGAGTACTATTACGATAATTCCAAGTGCTTCTACATTAAAAGGTTCTAATAAAAAAATATATATAACTCCGTAAAGTGAACTACACGAAAGCATTATAATCATCATGCAAAAACAATTTAAAAGCACAAACCAATAATTGTTTTTATTACGTTGCAGTGCAAGAGCCCCAAACCCGTTTACTAGCATTACATTGCCAAGAATAAGTAAGGTAAAAATCATAAATCCACTAATCATTTTTGTCCTCCTTTTTTCGAAACAGCACTTGTTTTATATGCAGTTTATAACGCTCTACTTGCAGATTAAACATCATTTTGCGGTCTTCTATTTTCTGATATATAAAGTTTGCTATAATATCTAATATTACAATAACAAATAACTGAAAAAATAATTGATAAGCCAAACTAAAACCACTATAACTTTTTATTATTGTAATACCAGCAATTGTTCCACTACCAATAAGTTCTATAATTGCAGAATATAGTACAATCATCACTAAAAACGCAAAAATCGAAAATAACATATTTGCAAAGTAATAACTTGTTGTAAGACGAGTTTCAAAATAAGTAGGAACAATGCTTAAAGTAATAACAGAAAGTTCTATCCACTTTAAGTTTTCTATATTTTCCATTAAAAATGTAGAGCCAATAAATTCAAACACAAACGAGCCTATAACAATAATAGTAGCAGAAAGTATTGCAATTAAAAATGCACGTAGGTTTTTATCTGCAATTTTTTCTACAAAACTAACTAAATTAATACATAGTAGTGCCGAGCATACAGTAATAAGTCCCATTAAAATGCCAATATAAAGAGTAATTGCACTGCTTGCTAAACAGCACATTGCAACACCTACAATATAAATTGGGTTAATAGTAAAACGAGATTGTTCCCTAATCATGTTTTTTTACCCCCTTATGAAATACTAATAGTAGCCTATCCCAAGCAGGACTAAATACATTGGTTATAAGTAATGCCAAAAATACAGCGGTTTCTCCCATTATATTTTTGCTCATCATAGTGCCCGCTAAAACTCCAAAAAGTAACGCGTTTAAACACCTTGCCGAAAATCCGTAAGAAGATGTTGTAGGATCTTGCAGCATAAATACAACAACAAATACAAACGAGCCACTCATAAGCATAGGAATAACATTTTTTCCACCCATAAATATGCAAACCATAAGTGCAAATCCAGCTACCGAAAATAAAATATTTTCCCATTTAATAAGTTTTAAAGCAAGTGCAATAACACAAAGCACAAGTATTAATACAATACAACCAGTACCAATAGCACTAACACTATTGCCTAAAACTAAGTCATTTAAGTTAATTAAAGATTTATCTCCAGTTAGCAAAATACCAAGAGGAGTATCTCCTCCAAAATAATCAAAACTCATGCCTGCAAGCATAACTCCGATTATGCTTCTAGAAAGTGCTGCCGGATTAAATAAGTTATTTCCAAGCCCACCAAACAAATATTTAGATGCAATTGCAATAAACCCAGCAATACAAGCAAAATACCAAGGGATATTTATTGGCATAATGCTTGTTAATACAAGCCCGGTTACTAAAAAAGAATAATCCATAAAAGGTTTTTTGTAGTTAATTAAGCTAAACAAAATTTCGGTTATTACACACGCCGACATGCATGCTAATAATATGTAAATAGCATTTAGTTTATAGTTAATAATTCCACAAAGCACACAACCAAAAACACCTATTGCAATAGTTATATACATGTCGGTAATAGTAGAACGACTATATCTATGCGGTGCAGGAGTTACTAAATACTTCATATTACTTATCCCCTCCTTCTACCTGTTTTTTTACAGTACTTATTCGTTGCGTTAAATATCTTTTAGACGGACAAACATAACTGCAACAACCACATTCTATACAACTTTTTAGTCCGTGTTTTTCGGCATCAAAATGCTTGCGATTAACACAATAATCGTCTAATACATTAGGTACTAAGTTCATAGGACAAACACTAACACATCTACCACAATTTATACAAGGCGACTCGTCTTGCATATCAAACTCGCTTTCGTTTATAAAACTCACCGTTCGGGTTTCTAAATTACAAGATACATCGGTAGTGTACTGACACATGCCAGTCATTATTCCGCCATTTAAAATTTTAAATGGTTTTTTATCGTCTACCGTACCAACAACATTTAAAATATGTTCAAACGATGTTCCATTTTTAACAATATAGTTGCCTTTTTTATCTATATTATTTCCGCCTACTGTAACTACCCTACTGTTTACAGGCATATTAAATTCTACCGCGTTAAAAAAGTTGTAGCAAGTAATAGCATCTTCTACAAAAGCTTTTTTGTAATCCCCTTCTGTAAATAATTTGGTTTTTGTTTTAAATCTATGCATTAAAAGCATAATGTTATCTGATGGATAATTGTTAGAAATTTCTTTAAATGAGTATTTAAGTTGTGGCTCATGAGCCTTTAAATATTTTTTTAATAATTTTTTTGTTTTTTTAGCTCTACCATTGTAAACAAAAACAATCTTTTTACTAGCCAAAATTCTAGCAAAATATTTTGCACCTCCCACAACTTCTGCAGTACGGTTAATAACTAAAGCTTCGTTAGAGGAAATATATGGGTCAGTGTTACTTATTACAACATACAAAGTAAATTTACGTTCTATGGCAGACAATGTATACCTTAAATATGTAGGTGTTCCACCAAAGTTAGCATCCACCAACCCACAAAGTGCAAGCCTTTTTAAAAGTTCCTTGGCAGTTTTATCTTTAAGCGGACTAAAAGTATGCGTTGTTAATTTACCATTGTTTTTAATAATTATATGCTGTATTTTTTTACCTTTAGGAGTAAATTTATCTATAATAGAAACTACTTTTCCGCAAGTTGGACTATATACAAAAGACCCACGGCTTCCCGTAGGTTTTACTATTAACTGACCTTCCTCTACTTCGTCCCCAATTTTAACAACAGGTTCTGCAGGTAGACCATTAGAAGTTACAACAGGAACTGCGTAAACTTCTGGTGGTTTAATTTCGGTAATATCTTTATATTGTAAATTTTCGTTATTTTTAGGTAGTTTTACACCACCAAGCAAGTTAATCGCCATATTCTACCTCTTGTCTTTACAAGTATAATAACAAAAATAGCGATTAAAGTAAACCCATTTTTAATATTAACTAAATAATTTTATTATTTATAACTTTATTTAACTAAGTTTATATTGTGACATTTAAAAATTTAAATAAATCATTTTACACTTTATATTTTATTTTGATTGTTCTTTTTTACCATTTCGATAATTAGTAAAACAATCTGAATTATACCTATAATTACTATAAAACTTCCAAAGGTTATTTTTAAAATTTTTGCGGGCATTTTAAGTGCGAAAAATGCCCCAATTCCCGCAACTATGCAAGCAGGAATGCTAATAAGCCACCACCCTTTAAAATCTATCATTTTTTTGCAAATGTATATAACTATAACAATTATACTCATGGGCAAAAATACTATAAGATTTATACCCTGTGCTGCATTTTGCGGAACTAATAATAATATTGTTAAAATTGGTATTAAAAAAGTTCCTCCACCCATACCCATACCTGCTAGTACGCCACCAGCAAGTCCGGCCAAAATAAACCACAAAATTGTCATAAATCCCTCCAAATTTAAGAATTTTTACATTTAAAAGTTGCTAGTTTTGCAATAAAATAAGCAAATATTCGTAAAAAATTACTAAAATACAATTAAAATTTGCAATTAATAAAAATATGCATAAAAAATATAATAATTTTGCATTTAATTTGCAATAATCATAAATAATCCAGCTCCTATCATTACTAAACTAAACAAAAATACAATAAAGTTATTTTTTAGTTTACAAAGCAAAAATGTTCCAATTAACCCGCCTATAATAGTGCCGATTAGTACCTGCCAAAGCAGATCCCATTTTACTACGCTATTACACATATAAACTACACTAGAAACAATACAAATAGGCAATACAATTAAAACTGCGGTTGCATGTGCAACTTTTGGTTTTTGTTTATAGATTAACCGTAAAAGAGGAACAACTAGCATTCCGCCGCCAGCACCTAAAAACCCGTTTATAAAACCTACAAATACCCCCGCAATCATGCCGCCAAATATTTGTAGTTTTGTTAATTTTTGCTTCATTATTCTCCTAGATTTTTTGATTATAAAAATATAATCATATTATTGACCTATAAACAGATAATTACACAAAAATGCAAAATTTAAATTATTAAAAATATCTTAAAAAAAATTAGGTTTACAAAATCTGGCAAGATTTATTATAAACAGCTAAGGATTTACTTAATATTTATAATATATAATATT
>CAMRVD010000013.1 GCA_947054085.1 uncultured Clostridia bacterium
AACTAAAATTATATCTCCTGCAACGGCATCTCTTATAGCACTATTTAGGTTGCTATAATTTTTCTTAAACACACTTCTTGAATTATAAAGTTCAATTAGGTCATCTACTACTATATGGTATTTTAAATAATCAGCAGAATTTTCTATAGCATTAATTAACAAGAAGAAGTTTACATCGGTATAAATTGTACCACAATCTGCACCTGTTTCTTTTGGTTTAATACCTGTATTATTTGTAACTGCTTCAAATGCATCACGAGAATAAATTCTTGCTTCTTTTAATAAACTATCGCCACTGAAAGCATTATTAGTAACTGTTGTTACTGTTCTTGGAATATAAACATACTCTACATTAGTATTAGAAAAAGCATTTGCACCAATTATTTTTAAGTTGTTACCAAACACTAAATCACTTGGCACTATATTTGCACAATTATCAAAGGCATGTGCACCAATTTCTACTACTTTATTGATATTAAAGTTTTTATCACCTTTAAAAATAAGTGTTTCTAAATTTTTATTGTTATAGAAAGCATATGCCCCAATATTTGTAACATCGTTCGTAAATTCTATAGCAGTGATATTTGCACAATCTCTAAATGCGTTATCTGGGACTTCTGTTAAGGCAGTTACTTTAACAGTTTTTAGTGTAGTTGGAACTAAACTACTATCAGTATTATTTGTTGAACCAAACATATAGGATAGATAGTTATTCTCATTTTTTGTATTACCTATAAATGGAGTTGTTAAGGTTGTTAAATTATTCATATCCTTAAATGCTCCAAGACCAATAGCATTAATACTTGGACTTGATATATCTACCTCTGTATACTGATTTTTATATAAAGCAAGAGGTAATATTTCTTCAACAATGAAACCTGTTCCATTTAATGTTACTCTTCCTGTAACTTCAAATTTAGTTTCTCCAACACTGTTACTTATTAAGTTAGTATGAAGTTTTGCACTTGTGCCATTTACTTCGTAAACATTACTATTTTCATCTACTCTATATTTTCCGTTTGAACCTTTAAATGTTATAGATTCAAGACTACCAGTTGCAAAAGCACCAACCCCTATATTAGAAATTGTTGAAGGAATATTTTTAATTTGTTCTAAGCCTGATAAAGTTTCAAATGCACCCTTTCCTATTTCTACAATACCATCAACATAGTTAAAGTCTAAACTTAAAATTTTATCGTTACTACCAAGACCTGTTATACCTGTTATTGATGTTGAAGAATTTGGGTTATTAGTGTATCTTGGTAAAACAAGTTCGGTAATATTATTATTCTTTATTGCATTAATGCCTTCCTGACTTAAACCTGTTATAACAGAACCATCATAAGTAAAGAAATTAGGATTAGTGTATTCTCCCCAAATTGCATAAAGAATAGTATCTCTTATAAATACAATATTTTCACCACCAAAATATTCTGGTGTTGTTGCATTTTTATCGGTAGACCAACCTAAGAAATAAGCATATACATTTGCACTTGTATCATAAATTTCCCAAACCTTACCATTAAAGTCGCTGGATATAATTTTATGACTTGTACCAAATTCCAATTTGCCAGTTGTATTTACATTAACACCTAAGAAATTGTTAGGGTTACCTTTTATTACATTTCTAGTAGTATTAATATCATAAGTTATGCTAAATTCGGTACTCCAAGAGCCATATAAAGTTATACTGTTTTCTTCGTCAAATGGTTGTTTTGAAGCCATTTCATTTAGTAAGTCGTTATTCATTTCCATACGCTTACCAACTTCATAGTCCATGTAATCACTATCTTTAACTAATGACCAACCAATAAGAGTGTAAACAACTCCCACACCTTCAAATACAACAGGTTTATCTTTGCTACCATTTAAGAAAATTATATTAGAACTTACTGTTGCTGGTGTTCCATCAGGTAAGGTAATATTTTTATCTCTTGGGTCTTGATAAGTATTATTACCTACTACTGCACTTCCAAAGAAGTAAACTGGGCTTGGGTTTCTCTGATAGAATCCCTGCATGTTATACTCGTAATTAATATGATAAACAGTTATCTTCCAACCAACATAAGCCACATCAACACTTTGAGAATTTGCATTTCCAAGGGTTATAGTAACATCTCCCATATTAACTGCAAAATCGTTATTGCCAAGCATTGTATCACTTATATTATTAGCGTTTATGTTTGGCGTACTGCTTAAGAAACCAATCTTAAAACCAAAATAAACAAAGTCTTTTAATTCATCTACATTAATTGTTACTTTACCAGCAAGGTCACCAGTGGTTTCAGCAACAAAGTCTAAAGAATCGCCTGTTCCATTGTTTGCATGAACAGTTATTTTATATGCTTCCCAATAAGCATATAATTGTACTACAGCACCATTATTTGCACTTAAATTCATTAATGTATCGCCTGCATAATAAATGGTGTCATCTCCGTTAAATATTTTCCAACCTATAAAGTTGTGATAATCTTTAGTTATTTTTCCTCCGCCCTCTCTATATTCGTCACTACCAAACTTATAACTAGCATTATCATAACTATAGTAGATTGTTGAAGATACTTTATTGCCAAGCGTTCCGTTTACTAAATCATCATAGTATTCTACTAAGAACTGATTTGCAGTCCATACTGCATAAAGAGTTATTTCCCCTTCTGAAGCAAGATTTAATACCCATGTTCTATTATCATCTGGGTCGCCAAATGGAATAAAGTTTTCGTCATCTTTTGATATAGTATTTTTGCTTGTACTCCAACCAATTTGAGACCAACCTTTCAAACTGAAACTATCACTACTTACTGGACCTGCTTCATCGTATTTATGAGTTGTAGGAGCAACTACACCAGTAACTATACCTGTTATTTTAGGAACTCCTTCACTTACTTCGCCCTCTATTGCAATATTATCGCTAACATAATTTACAATGTAAGTGTTTTGTTCAAACTTAGCCCAAAGTTCAACCACAGCACCATCTTCATCTGCTAAGTTCTTTACGCCTGCACCAAGTTTATATGTAAATACTATTGTGCCATCTGCTTTTTTGCTAATCCATTCTGTCTGAGTGTAACCAAGTAAAGTAAATGTTTCAAGAGAAAGATTTACAAATTCATCAAACTTACAAACAAGGTCTGCTATTTCTCCTTTTACTTCTCCAGATGTTCCTACAGGGGCTTCGCCATAATATTTTATTGTATATGTGTTTGCATCCCATAATACATAAAGAGTAATATCATTTTCTGGCATTGTGAAAGATGAGAATGGACTTAAATATTCTGTGCCCATACCTTTTGTGCTTGCTGTGCCTACACCATAAACATGATAGCCAAAACGACTAATATTTTGTATAACTGCAAGTAAAGCATTTGCACCATAACTTGTTGTGTTGTTATCGGCATAAACATTCATTATAACTTTGTTGTTATCTATTCTAAATTGTACATTATCAATTTCTAAATCTTCCAAAGCACTATAATCAACATCTGTACTGCCTGTTGTTTTGTTTAGGTTTAAAGTTAAAGCATAGAAAATATTACTCCAACTTGCATAAACAGTAACATCATCATAAGGCATTGTATCCGTATCACTTACAGGAGTATCGCTGTTATTATCGTAAACCCAATCTATAAAGTAACGATTGGTTTGACTAGCAGAAACTTTGCCTGCAATACTACCATCTTTACTGCCAATTATTTGAGAAAGTTTTGTACCATATTTTACAAGAACTACTATTTCATAATCATTTATTCTTACAGCGTTTAAGTCTGTATCGTAAACTATTGTTCCACCTTCAGCAATAAATGTTAAATTAAACATACTTTCTGTAATATATATTTCTTGTGAAATAACTTTCAAACGATAATCTGCTTTTCTATCTTCTTCTAAAGCAAATTTAGTTATGTCAGGAGTTAACCCCTCTACATATTCAACAACTTTAAGTTCATTTGAAGTTGCAGGATATGGGTATGGAACTATTGTAACCTTAGTCATAACACTTGAAGATGCTTCTTCAGAAACTGTAATATATGCTTCATTTGCAAGTATAACTTTACCATTTAATATATAGTTTGCACCAAGAGTTAAGTTACCAAATTTTTCTACTAAAATAGAACCTGTTTCGCTTCCAACTGCTACTGCTTTTGAGTCTATTACCACCTTTCCATAACTTGTAGCATTTTGTGCACCAATGTAAATATCTGTTCCATCATGAACACTTGTATTACCATTAATACTTGAACCAAATTCTGTGCCGTTAATAATAAATGTGCCATTAAATACAGCAATTCCGCCACCATTAAATTCTTCATCTTCTTTCTTTAAATGTGTAGAAATATTTACTGTAATGTTACCACTCTTAAATTCTACTATATGGTAACTATAATTATTTGCTTTATCACTTATACATACACCGCCACCAAATCTTGCTTTATTACCTGTAATTCTTGCTCCATTTAAAACAAGAGTGGTTTCACTTGATAAGTTTGAACCTGTAACAAACACGCCACCGCCATAGAAACTTGCATTACCTGTAATTTCTAAATTTCCACCAAGAGTTAATTTGCCACTATTTAGTCTTGTATAAATGCCACCACCACGATAGTTGTTATCTATGCTTGAAAGTGGGCTTGCCTCATTACCCTGAGTATTATTATAAACAATTCTACCACCAAGAATTTGATTTTGTTTATTTGAACCATAATATAAACCAGCACCTAAAGGAGCATTGTTTGTTGTAATGCTACCACCGTTCATATTAATAGTTGCGTTATCTGCAATATAAACACCACCACCTGCATTTATTGCAGTATTATTATTAATTGTTCCATTACCTTCTGCAAGGTTTATTGTACCTTCAACATAAATAGCACCACCTTCTTTTGCTGTATTATGTTGAATATTAGCACCACTATAATTTAATGTTCCTATAACATAAACTGCACCACCACCTAATGTAGAAGTAATGTGATTAGTTAATGAAACACTATTATTTAATGTTAATGTGCTTGAGTTCGCAACACGAATTCCACCAAAGTCACTATCAATGTTATTACCAGAAATAGTTAATGTATTTGAAGCATCTCTTTCTCCAAATGTAACATCTGCTTTAATTTCAAACATATAACCATTAACAAATTTAACTCTTCTTATTGTGTAATTTTCATCTTTTTCTGATACTAAAGTAATATCTTTTGAAATAGTTAAAGTTTTTGTTAAATTAATGTCTGTAATAACAACAACTGTATCTCCATTTTCAGCATTATCTAATGCTTCTTCTAAAGTTTGATAATAAACATCTCTTGTTGCATCTTCTCCTTTAATATATGCTTCTGCCTGTAACCAATAACAAGCAAAAACAAGTTGACTAGAATCTGCATATGAGATATCTATTTGGTCATTTAAAGTAAATAATCTTTCGCCATCTTCTGGATTGTAAACATCATCTGGTCCATTAAAGTAACCTAATAGTAAATGTCCTTTCCAACTGAAAGCATTACCTATTTCGGCAAATGAGAAATATCTACTGCTTCTAGGTCTTACAATTTCTATTGTTGAACGACCTGCGGAAACTATTACATTTCCATCGGCATCTAAAATTTCATTTGATGTAGCACCAACGCCACGAATAGTTATAATAGCATTATCAAGTTCAAACTCTGCAACAAAATATGCTGTAAAGTTATCTTCTACTATGCCATTATAAATTTCAAGATACTCTGGTGTGTTTAATGTAGTCAACCTAAAGTCGCTATTTGGAGCACAAGTAATATCTGTTTTAACAAGTTCTCCGCCATCCATATATGCAAGAACCCAATGTTTAAATCTCCAGAATTCTTTAAAGGCAGATTCTAACTTAACATTTTTAGCCATAGAGAAAGTACCTAAATCAGATGTAGCACCTTCTACAATAGAGTAAGCATTAAATTCTTTAACATTCCAATATGCTTTTAATACAACTGCTTTTTTAGGAATTATACTTGAAGAATTATAAGCGTTGCCTTTATCATCTCTAAAGTTAGCATCAAGGTCATAACCAAAGAAATCTCCTGTTAAATCTTGTAAGAATGTAAATGGTTGACCATTCATACCTATAATATCAATTTCAAAGTTTTCTGTATATTTGGTGCCATTATAAATTATTGCACCTTTATTAGGGTCGATAGTAACTGTAGTTGCTATTCTTGTTAAAACAAGAGTACTACCCTGAATTTCTAAATAATATTTCTCAAAGTTTTCTTCATTAAGAGCAAAGTAGATATCTGTTGGGTCTACACCACCTTCAAATCTTACAACTACTTTGTTTTCTGTATAACAACTTAAACTTACAACTATTTTAGGAGATGTATTTTCATAATCGCCAGCAAGTTTTTCTGTTATACCTATATGTGCACCATCAACTAAATAAACAGATTCTACACTTGCACTATTACCTAATTTTAACATAGCATAACTAGATTTGTTTAGATAATCTACATAAATATTTTCACCACGCAAAATATTGCCAGTTTCACTATTAGGGTCTACGCCTGCTCTGTTACTATTTATGCTACCAGCAGTAACTTGTAGTGTTGCACCATTTGCAACAAATAAGCCACCACCAGCATATGTTGCTGAATTTTCTGATATATTTGTTCCGCTTAAGGTTAATGTTCCACTTGCAACATAAATTGCACCACCACTGCTTTGAGTACCTACATCTGCCCCATTACCTGAAATTGTACTTGAAGATAAAATGCTATTAGTGTTTGTAGAATTAAAGTAAATTGCACCACCATAACTAGCATGGTTTTCTGTTACTTCACTCTTATTATATTTGCCTTTAATAATAATGCTGCTATTATCATTTAGATATAATGCACCACCATTTGTGCTTGCCCTGTTCTTATTAAGTCTGCTACTTTCAGTTAAATAAATAATACTATTACCGTCTGCAAATACACCACCACCATCTACAGCCCTATTACCTGAAACTTCGCCAATTAATATTAACACACTATTACCAGATAAATAAACACCACCACCGCGAGAAGTAATATCGGCATTTTGTGAACCATTATTTATTATCTGAGTTGTTTCGTCTATACCTAGTGTAGTATCTGCAACTGCATTTAAACTTAAAGATGCATCAAGTAAATATAAACCTGCACCTTCACTAGCATAGTTATCTTGAATTAAAACATTTAAGATATTAAAGGTTGTGTTTACTTCAACAGGTTGGTCTGGTTCTTCTGTTTCATCATCTTGTGATAATACTTCACTAAGTAATGCTACAGAACTTTTTACTTTACCAACTTGATATATTGCACCGCCTTGATAAGCACGATTTCTTGCAAATGTTGTTCTTAATTCTATATCGTTTTCTTCGTATTTTATGCTATTAATTTCCAAACTTCCAACACTATATACTGCACCACCAAATCCACCTTCTCCTATAGCATCTTTATTTGGTTTATTTTCTAATGCTTCGTTATTATTAAACTGTGCAGCATATATTTTTGTGCTACCATTTTCAAGGTATAATGCACCACCATTATTTGCTACATTATTTACAAAGTTTGCATAGGTTATGGTTAAGTCACAATTTGCAAAGATTGCACCACCATTTTTACCAGCGTTGTTATAACTAAAATCTACAAAGTTCGAACTATTTTCGCCTATGCGGATAGAAGATAGTGTATATATAGCACCACCATCGCCTTCGCCTAATACTATAGATTCTATTATGTTTCCATCTTCTTCTTTTTCGGTTAATGTTCCTGCTTTATTGCTTATAAATGTTGCGGAATATAAGTTTATATTTGATAGTTTACCAGCGTATATTGCTCCGCCCATTTCACTTGCCATATTATAAGCAAATGTTGCTTTATAAATATTAAGAGTTCCTGAAACAACTCTTGTTTCACTACCATCAATAATTTCAATGCCGTCTTCAATATATATAGCACCACCAATTAATGCAGAATTATAGTTTTTATCTTCGCCAAATACTGCATTATCTATACTTACACTGCCAGTTCTTGCAATATAAATTGCACCGCCTCTGCCATGACTTGAAGCATTACCTAGGAAATATGCACCATTTATAGTAACTCTACCTTCAACATATAATGCAGCACCATCACTTATAATTTTACAATTTACAAATTTTACACCATTTAATAAATTTGCACTGCCACGAATTAACATAAATGAATTTGTTACATCTTGATTACTTGTAGTAAAGGTTAAAATATTACTTCTTAAATCTTGAGTACCAACTGTTAATGTTGCATTATTTTCTACTGTAAAGGCAATATCTCCATTGTCAGTTAAAACTTCTGAACCATTTTCTATTACAACATCTTTACCAAATTTATTAGATAACCCAATAGTTATGTTTCCACTAAATGAAAGCATTGTTAAACTTTGAGTTATAACTATACCTTTATCTAATGCAATGTCTTTAAGCACATATAATGTATAAGTTGTTATAGATGCTGAAGTAAATACAGCATTATTTCCTTCAGTTTCATCTGAATCAGATGAACCACTGCTTTTTGCCTGTCCGTCTTTATTTATATCTTCTATTGCTTTTTGTAAACTAGCATAGAAAACATCATAATATACTCCATTTTTATTTACTGCATCATCTACAAAGCACACTGCTTCTTGCCAATTAGCATAAACAGTGTATAGCCCTGTTTGTGTTTCTGGAATTACAATATTAGATGTAGTATATAACTCCCCGCCAATAGTATTACTAAAACCAGTTAATGCAAAGTTCTTATTGAAAATGAATTGTGGTACACCATTGTAATTAGTAACTGTGTTATAAACTGGTAATGTAAATTCTTGACCTACATAAATATTATGTTCAAAACCGCCTTCACCACCATTTGCATCAACAATTACAACAGCCTGCATTCTTTCAAATTCTAAGGTGACTGTTAAATAATATTCAGCGTCTTCTCCCTCTCCAGATAAATTAAATGAGAAGAAGTAATTGTCAACGCTTAATTTAAAGTTTTGTTCACATTCAAAAGCACCATTATTTATTATAAATCTATTGAATGTATAATAGTCTGGACGATATTTTTGATAACATGTGTAGGTAAATCCATTATATTCAAAACTATATCTTCCATTATTGTTTGTTAAATCTCTCCAAACATTTTCGCCTGATAATAAAATTTGTTCTGGATATAAATTATCGTTATTTCCGCTATTATTTTGTAAACTAAATTCTTTATCTAATATGTGTATAAAATCGCCAAGTTCTTTATAGTATGTGAATGTTGTTCCGCCAACATTTTCGCCATTTACCATAGACCCACCAACGATGATAGTAAATATGCTTCCTGTTTCTGTAACTGTTTCTGTTACAGTATATTCTGTTTCGCCTTTTCTTACTTTTAATGGTGCATCTTCTGTGCCGTCTATAATTTCTCCACCAAAATAAGAAATAAACTGGTTAGCATAAATGCTATTTAGTGAAGGAAGGGTTAAAGTTTGATTATAATTGATTTGTTCATTAAATACACTCAAATTGTCTTCACTTATTGCTTTACCGTTAATTGTGTATGATGAATCTCCAAACTCTTCGTAACTATCATCATATTCATATTTAATATTAATTACATAAGGTTTCCAAACTGCATAGAAATATAAATCATAATTTGTTACTTTAAAGGCATTTGGATATATTCCACCAACTTTTTCTCCAAGTAAAGTGTCTATTGAAACAAAATCACATTCTTCTGTTCCCCACAAGTCATAAATTTCTTTACTTGTAAATTCCTTATTATATTCAGCACCAATTACGCCGTCTTCGTTAGTATAATATCCCCAATCAACAAAGTTATAACCTGTTCTACTTGGTCTTAAGTTATCACTCTTTAAATATTCACTAAAAGGCATAACCTCTTCGGCACCATTTATAATGCCTGTAAAATCATCACCAAAACCTGTGCCATATGGTATTTCCATATCTTCAGTAACTATGTTAACTTTATCATCTTCTGTAACATCAATAAAGAATATATGATATAGTTGAAGTTCTATTACAAGTGAAAAATCAGATTCTTTAGGATTTATAGCATAAACAGTGTTATTAAATATGCTTATAATATTGAAGCCTGTTTCTGCATCTGAGTTGTTTATATAACTTCTATAAACTTCTTCTTGACTCTTTCTTGTATTTCCTTCTTCGCCTTTAACATAGCCTTCTTCTTGAGCAAATTGAACAACTTTTTTGTTTACTCTATAATCTTCAAATGTAATATAAATTATGCCATATTTATTTCCGTCTACACCTAAAGTGCTGTTTGTGTTTACATAACCTGCCTTAGATATTGTTATAAACCTGTAACCACCATTAGCACCATTATCAAGATAAATACCATCATTACTATCAATATTTGTATCTCCAGCAATTTCGAAGTATCCAGAATTATGAAGTATGTTTGTATTTTCGCTACTGCCACGAATATTACCCTTAATAACAAGTTGTTCTGTGTTAGTTACGCTACTTAATTTTACATTACCCAAATTGTAAATTCCAGCACCAAAGTTAGCGGTATTTCCAATTATAGTTCCAGAAACAAAGTTGAAAGAACCATAATTTGTTACATATATCGCACCACCATAATTTGCCATATTTGAAGTTTCATTATTGCTAGATTCTAAACCAAAGTTTACATTTTGTGCGTTAACAACTGTTCTATCATTAATTGAAGAACCAACATAAATACCACCACCGAAATGAGCAATATTACCTGTGATTAAAACATTTTCTATTATATTCAATACACCAGCATTGATATAAATACCACCACCTAATAACTTGGTGTCAGTTAAATAAATGTCCATATTACCAGCAAGGTTGTATGAAATTTCTGTATTTGCTATATAGCATGAAATTTCACTACCGTCTTCTGCCATGACATTTGTAAGAACATTTTGTGAGGTGTGTAGATATAACCCTGCACCAACAGTTGCTGTGTTATTGCTTATTGTATTATTTGTGGTTTCTACCCCTTCTTCTTCGTAACTATCTATTATGTATCCAACAAAACTGTCAACATAAATTGCACCACCACGAGCAGATTTGTTAGATATAAATTCACAACCTAAAACAATAAGATTAACAATGTTATCTTCACTACCAACAATATAGATTGCACCACCTAAACCTGTATTTGTGTTTGCAATATTATAATTTAAAATAACTCTATTTAATTCTAAGTTACCCAATGAATAAATGCCTGCACCTGAATTTGCTGTATTTCCACCATTTTCTTCACCTATAACAGAATTATTTATAATTAAATTAGAATTGTTTGCACTATAAATTCCACCACCAAAATTTGTTGCAGTGTTTGTTAATAATTTAGAATTGTTAATTGTAACAGAAGCACTTTCGTTATAAATGCCAGCACCGTTTGTAGCATAGTTATCATTTATAATAACATCTTGTAAAACAATATCGCCTTTAACAATATATAATGCTCCGCCTAAAACTTCTGTTTGAGTACCACGGAAACTAGTGTTATTGTTTGTAAAAGTTACGCCTGATATTTTAATGCCTTTGAATTCTTCACTAGCATCTTTATTTGAAAGTCTTACGCTTTCTTCTCCGCCTTCTTCAACACTTGGTGTAAAGTCTATATAAATAGCACCACCATGCAACGCAGAGTTAACATTAAAGGTTGTTATTTCACTATTTTCTTTATTTACTATTTCAAGTGAACTATTACCAATTATTGCTATTGCACCACCATAAGTTGCAGAGTTCTCGGTAAATTCAACTCCCTCTAAAGTTACATTTGAAGCGTCAACAAACAAAGCCCCGCCGAATGCAGTACCTTCACTGTTTACACTATTATTTAAAAATCTTGAATTTGTAACAACTATTGTAGAATTATTTAATAATGCTATAGCACCGCCATAAACACTATTTTCTTCATTACTATTAATAGAGTTATTACTAATTATAGAATTATTTACAATAACATTTGAACCATTAGTTGCATAAATTGCACTGCCATAGTTTGACAATGTATTATTGTTATTTCTTATGGTTACAAAATCTTGAAGAGTCACATTACCTGTATTACTTCTTATTAATACACCTGTTTGTAAAGTTGAGGCACCATTAATAATAAGTTGAGCATTTTCTGTGCCTGTTAAAGTTAATGTATTACCATCGTCTACATCAAATAAGATATTACCATTATTTTCTTCCATAGATGAATTAAATATATTATCTCTTGAAATTATAACATCTCCAACAATACTCTTATCAACTTTAATTGTTAAATCTGTAGATAATTTTATTGTTTGATGTAATGACGCTGAATTTGTTAATAAAACAACTTCGTTATATTGTTTTTCAACCGCTTCTAATAAAGCAGTTTCAAAGTTAGAGAAAAATTTATGAACGCCTGTACCATAATAATTTGTGATATAAGCATTTGCCTTTGACCATGTTACTCTTAATTTTAAAGTTAAAGTTTCGTCTAACCTTACTTGATTTAATAAAACAGAACCTGTTGTATAAATTTCATTAATGCTAAGGTTTTGATAACCATTTGCATAATATCCAAATCTATATAAATCTTCTAATGCGATGAGTTCAAAATTACTGCCATAAGCAAGGTTATCGATAGGTATATATTTTCCTTCATCATCAGTTACAATGCGGTTATATAATGGGTTTGTTCCCATGTATGAACCATCATCACTTAAATAAATTTTTGCACTAACGCTTGCTGGCACCCAAACAGTATAGAAATTTAATTCGTAAGCAAGACCAGTAGCAGTTCTCTTCAAATCTTCTTCAATATCTATTATAAAACTATCGCCAACATTATAAACTTTCTTTTGACTAGCAAAAACATATTCCCAACTTCCAAATTCATAATATCTTCTAAAGAAGTTGCTAGCAGGTTCTGGAAGAGAAATTTTTTCGCCATAGTTGAAAGTCATAGTAAATGCACCAGGTCCGCCATTGGTATAGTAGCCATAAATATTTGTGCTTTCGGAGGAATTAAAAGTAAATGTAATTTCTGTAGGTTTCCAAATAGCATAAAGAGTTTTGCTTAATGCACCCACTATTGTATAAGTAACAGAATTTGAATAATTTTGATTATATAAATAGTTATCTTTATCTTCGTCTGTTGATTCAAAATAATCAGTATAATTATAGAATTTATCACTCCAACCCATAAAGGTATAACCTTGTTTTATAGGTCCAAGGAAGGTATCTCCCAAATATCCTCTTGGCAAGTTATAAACTCTAGTATCATTTTCTTCATCTACACTTATTGCGTCATGTCTTTCAATGCTTTTAACTTCTATAGTGGAGTATGTTCCGTCGCCATTATCAATAACTTCGTTTATAGACCCACCATTAAGTTCAAAGTATAAATATATTTCGCCCCAAGAAGTAAAAAGTGTAATTACTTCGTTATCGGCACATTCAACAAATAGTGTTTTTGTTGAAAAGTTTGAAATTCCATCAATATCGGTCCAACCGCCAAATCTCACTTTCCTGCCACTAGCGTCAAAACCTTCAGCCAAAATATCTTTTAAGAAATCAACTGCTTCATCATAGTAGGAAGCAATCATTATTGTAGTTGTTTTGCTATCTGTAACAAAATATTGTCTACCTTTTTCGTAACTACTTGCAACACTGAACACACCTGTATTATTTGTTTTATCATAATTATAAACATATAATGTTTTGCCATATGTTGCAAAATTGTCATTATTTACATCTGTAACCAATTTATAACTATCTGTATTAGATGCGTGTGAAGTTTCAAGTATACTACCATTTGCAATATCACCAACATTTAAAGTTATAAATCTAAAGTTTCCTGTCCAAATAACATCTATAACTAAATTTCCTGTGATATCAGTATAGGTTTTCCCACCTATTTTATTATCGGAATCTGTATCTATATGATAATTTTCTTTAGTAAAGCAATTATCAATACTTTCTGGTAATGTTATCGAGGCATTTTTATAGGTATAAGTATAAAGAGTTTCCCCATCGCTAAACCAATCTTTAAGTGTTGGGTCTTCATCTTTCATGTTTTCAAAATCAACAACAATTTTTCCGCCATTTGCATCTATAGATATTTTGAAAATATTCCACATAGCATAAAGAACAAATGGATTTCTTGTTTCGACAGAGGTTGGGTCTAAATCTTCCTGATTTAAACCAGAAAGAGTGATATTTTCCCCTTTTGCAAAATTTAAGTTTTCTAAATTATTATCTAAACTCCAACCTGCAAAAGTATACCCTTTACTATCTGTAATAATTAAATTATCGTCTATTGATACAACTTCTTTTAAATTAACTCCACGCAATAAATCTGAATATGTAACCTTAAATTTTAGGTTTAGAGTTTTTGAATCTTGATTATATACATACTCATATTTTTCACTTGTGCTTTGTCCAGCATAACTTCCAAGCGTTAAATCTAAAGTAAAATCATAACTAATTTCTTGCCATACAAGGTCTAGTATTATTTTATTATCTTCTAGGTCTTCTCTATTATCAATAAAACCGCCATCTATAGTTAAAGCAAAAATTAATTCGTCGGTATTTGTTATTATGGCACTACTTTGATAACTACTGTAAGTATATCTCCAACCTATATATTCAACATAAACACCTGAATTACCTGTAACGCCTACTGAACTATCAAATGTTAATGTTGTAAGTGGATTTTCTTTAAATACTTTATCTTCAAGAGTAAATGTTTCATCATAGCCTAAAGTTAAATCGTTTATGTTATTAACATTTAAAGCATCGTTAAATGAAATTGTATAATCTTGTCTTTCCCAAACTGGATATAAAGTAATGGTATCGCCATCTTTATCGGTAAGGTTAAGAACTTTTATAAGATTATCATCTTTCGAGATTCCAAAACTATCTCCACTACCATCACGCTTTGTATTCCAACCTGTTTGTTTCCAACCAACTAATGTATAGAAATTCTTTGGTAAAGCAACACCGCCATTTTCTAACCCTTGGTCATAAGCAAGATTCATTAAATTAATAGTATAACCAGTTTCATTATCTCCTGTTACACCATCAAGAGAATTTACTCCAACGCTTCCTGTTGCGTTTACTTCATAACCATTAGTTGTGTTTGGTTTTAAGTTGCTAAAAGTTACAACATATTCTATTGCAGTCCAAACAACTTCAATGTTAATGCTAATAATACCATAATCGCTATCTTCAGGAATAGAAAACATTTTTAATAGGTCATTAAAGTAGTTTCCGCTTTCACTATCATTTAAGTAAAGTTCGGCAAAATTAATTATGTCATTTCCCTTATAAATAATTTCGTCTGTAAAGATGTCACTAGCATTATCGTAATTAACAAGGTATCTAAAATTATAAGTATAACCTTTTCTTGATGGAACAAATTCACTTAGATTTATTTCATCATTAATGGTATATTCCTGAGTTATAGTTTTTAATTCATATGCTTCGTTTTCTTCGGTTGCTTCAAACTTAAAAGACCCTTCGCCAGCATCTATAGATACTATTATAGGAACACTCTTCCAGTTAAGTGTTAATGTAGCATCACTAGCAGGCATGTTAAATTGTGTAGCATCTAACCCTATTTTAAATGAACCATCAATTTCTACATTACTTGTATAACCATCATAAAAATATAAGTTATATTTTATACCATCTTCATCTGTATAAAGAAGTTTATTATCGTTATAGGTTAAATAATTTTTGCTAGGTAGAGTTACAACACTACCATATGGAACTGAAACGGTTATTATTGAAACTCCATTTCCATCTTCTCCGTAATAAACATCGCCTATAACATTGCCTTCTTCATCTAGTATAATAGGATAATATCCCTCGAAACTTGATTGTTCAAAATTGAAAGTTAAAATATATTGTTTTGCAACCCAAACTACACTTATTACATAATTTTCAGTAAATTCTAAGTTTTTAGAATTAAATATGAAACTTGCATCTTCGTGCGTTTGGCTATGTTCTGCGTAAATATTTTCTTGAGTATCAACAAAATGACAAAATACTAAACCTTCGTTTTTATCTGCCCTAGTTGTTGGCACATAACTAGAAAGGTCTAAATCTAAACCATATCTTGTTTCTACTATCGTTCTTGTTTTTTCTATAGGATTGTAACTATCTTCATTCTCTATGGTTATAGTGATTTCTACGCCTTGCCATTGGGCATATAATTTAACAGAATAATCACTTGTAATAGGGAATGTATTGCTATCAACTGTATACTGTGTATCATTTAAGTAAATTTTATTATTAGTATCATTTTTAGACTGACTATATGATGACAATTCATAGTGTTCTGCAACAAAAGGAATGTCTATATCATTTATCCTATAAACACCATTAGCGTTATCACTTGTAAACACTACTTTGTCGCCAAGTCTTACAAAGGTTTCGAATGTTTCACTATCTTGTTCATTAAGGTTCTTATTAATAATAAACTTAATAAGTTTTGTCCAATTTGCAACGATATTTAAATCTTTGTCTATTGGATAAAGTTCATTAAAGTTATAGGTAACATTATCCCTATCTGTATAAGAATCAAGTTCAAAATTATTGCTATTGGAAACATAATCTCTACCTGGTAATCTTAACCCATATCCACTATTAATATCGCCAAGATAAAATTCAACAGTTATAATACCATTAGCATAATTCATACTTTTAATAGTTTCGCTGTTTACATCGTAGAAAGGATTGCTTTCTTCTTCTGAATTTGGAACGCCATTATTATTAAATACACCATTACCTAAGTTAATGGTAGCAGTTCTATATTCCCTTTCCCAATTTACAATAATAGTTAAAGTATATTTATCATTAACTTCATCGTAAACAACACCATAATTTGATAAAATTGAAATTGGGTCGCCAACATTAAATGTTTTAGTAACGGCACTTTCGCCACTGCCAACAACAATGCTATAATTTGCTATTTTATAATATTGTAATTTATAATCTGGGTCTATGATTGAATATGCACTATCATAAATAGCAGTTTCTATTCTATTACCGCCACCTATAATACCTGTGTTTGCATTTTCATTATTAACTTCGTAAATTATTTCAACTTCTGCTGAAACATAAACAGCATATAATGTAATATCTCTATAAGGAATTTTAAACCTTATATCATCATTATAGAAAGTAACATCATCTATTTTATCAGGTGTAATTATTGTGTTATTAAAACCATCTTTAAAACCTAGTAATCTGTAACCAAATCTACTTGGTAATGCAAGTTTTTGGCTTTCTTCTTCAAACTTTACATCATAGCCACCTTGACCATTTTGACCAAACCATGTCCATTCTGTCCACTCCATTCCTCTGCTGGCCATAAATAATGCTCTTTTATATGAAGATAAAACATCCATTGTCTTATTTTTTTCATATTTATATGTTAAAGAAACTGATACGGTTTTTCCCTTATCTGTAACAAAATCTGTTCCGTCATAATTCTTTAAATAGATATGAACTTCACTTTGTCCCCATACGGCAAACAAGGTAGATGGAGTTTTAACTGAAAATTCTTCAATAACATCTCCGCTTGCGTTATCGGACCAACCTACAAATCTATAGGTATCACTATCAATCGTAAAATAATAATATAAAAGAGTTCTTGCATCAATTATAGTATTAACAAAAAATTTATCTTCAAATTTTGTATCTGTACTACTTACATCTCCTGAAGGAGAACCGTGCATAGTAACCTTTGTTCCTGCAACAACATTGGCATCAAATGTTACTGTTATCTGCCATACCGCATATAAAGTAATAGTATTATCTGTGCCATAATTATTCATCATGTCTTTTGTTATTTCTATTGTATCGCCGTTTTTAATTAGGTTATTTTTATTATTTTCAATTCCATTTATACCTGAAACATCTTTAGTATACCACCAGCCCACAAAGTCTGCACCAGAACTAAATGCTGGGAAATAAATTGTTCCTAGTTCAGTGTCTGTAGGAACTACAAAGGTTGCTACCCCACTAGCGTTAGCATCTTCTCTATATCTTCTGTCAACAGTAGCAGTAAAAGCACCACCATTTGCATCAAATGTTAAGGTATAAACTTCTTGCCAATTAATATATATCATGTCGCCATTATTAGCATCCATTTCTTTTGCAGTTCCAGTAAATCTATAAGTGTAATTTCCATTAACTGCATCTATAACACTACCGTCAAGATATTTATAACCATTAAATCTATAACTTATTTTTGATAAACCATTATTAAGCAATTTTATTCCGTCACGATTAGATTTAACTTCGCTATATCGCATTATATAAGTAATAACATTACTTTGTAAATTTTCATTATATTCGTAATCTATTTTTGTAATATCATTAATTGTTTGGTCTATATATCCACCGTCAAAATTTACAACAAGAGTATATTCCTTCTCATTCCAAACAGTTTCAAATATAACTTCACTATCGTTGTTAAATTCATCGTTATTTAAAAATCCGTCATCGTTAACTGTTCTAAACACAAGGTAATCGTTTATATCAATAAAGAGAATTTCCCCATTACTTTTTGTATATTTAAAGCCACCAAAAACTTCATAATACTGTTTTTCTGTATTATATCTTTCAAGGCTATATTTTGAAGCAATTTCTGGGTCATCTAAATTTTCAAAACCAAGTTCTTTCAAAGTTGAACTTGTACCATAATCAAAAATAATATCATCAAATTCTAAACGACTTACTCCTTCCTCAAGAGTAATGTTATCGTCTTCAAACTTTAATGTAAAAGCACCAAATCTCCAAATAGCGTAGTAAGTAATATCCCCCGTAACAACTTGCGTTGTAGGAACTTCTTCGCCCTCTTCATTTAGCGTTGTTGGTTTTAATACGCTACTACTATCTGGGGTATCACTTGCTAAAACAGACCAACCAACAAAACTTCTAAATATATATGAGAAAGATGGATTATCTATTAATGTAATTGTGTATTTTGCATCTCTTCTAAATGAATTAAATTCTTCTTCATCAGCAAATTCTATTCTATTTTCATTTGTTGTGTTTACACTTTGATATCTTATTTCTTTACTATCTGTACGATTATTTGCTTCGTATATAATTGTAACTTTCCAAACTGCATAAATTTTATAAACATACACATCTTCAGCATCATTGTAAACAAGCAAACCTTTTGTAACACTTTCCAAACTTGGAATAGGCAATAAAATTGTAGCAACCTCGTTTGTAATAGTTGTTGTTGTAGTGGTAGGATTGCCTTCACTATCTAAAGATGGAACTGTTTGAGTTTTCTTTACAATTTCAGAAAAGAAAGCATAAGATTTTCCGTCTGTAAAATAATCTACCTGTTTATTTGTAGCACTTGGATATTGACTATTATTTTTTGATATTTGAACACTGCTGTCTTTTGATATGTCTATTCTTGTATTATAAGAAAGACCACTTGATTGCATAGACTCACTTCTATAAACTTCAAGTTTAACATCTTTATATGTCCAATTAGCCTTAAACACAAGTGGAGTATCTACACTTGTTTGAGTTTTATTAATTTTATCCCAATGGCTTGTTTCTTCATCATTACCTGTTTCATCTTTTATAATAATAACTTCGCCAAAACTGGTTAACCCTTTATATGAATCAAAATTCCAATTATTAAATTTAAAATATTCATCACAAGTATAAGACACTACTTTTGGCAATTCAAATACACAGCCAAATGTAACATAAAAACTATCAGGATTTGTGCCTGTTACACCATACTTATTTTCAGCATCGTTACTATCAAATTGAACATTAAACCACATAGCATATAGCACAATGTTCTGTGATAATACCCAAGACGATTTATCTTCTGCATTAACCAAATATTCTACACCATCGCCTATTGCAGAAGTGTTAAAACGAGTAAATGTATAATTTTCAAATTCTCTACCAGTAATATCAAAACTATTATCTCTATTACTATAGTTTACTGCACTCTTAGTTCTTTCTGCATCTAAATATAATGTTACACTATATCTGTCACTCCAAACAGCATAAAGCATAATAGTTTTATCAAGGCCAATAGCAGAATGGGAAACAAATTCATCATTAACATCAAAACTCAAATCGTCATATTCAAAATCTATTCCTGCCCCTTCCGCGAATGCCCAACCTTCAAACCAATAACCTGTTCTTGCAACTTTGTCTTCTCCAAGTAAAGTATAATTCTTACCATATTCAAAGCCGTCAAATGTTTTAGAAGCAGTTGCATCACTACCACTAGGTGCATCTAAATATGAACCACCTGTAAAGATGTAATTTATTTTAAAAGCGTTAACTGTCCAATAAGCATAAATATCATTAAAATTTTTATTTACATAAAAATGTGTTTCTTCATGTTTTTCATCGCCAGGTTCTATTCTATTTGAAGCAGTTCCACTTTCAGTATTAAAGTTATTTCCATCATACCAACCCTTAAACTCATGCCCCTTGTAGGTATTTGTAATAGTTCCATTAGGTACAGTTGCTCCAGTAGAAGCATATCTAACAGTTGTGGTTACAGTAACAACACCATTAACTGGAGTTGCATAATAAACAAGATAAACTTTAACGCCATAACCAACTGTTACTTCTTGAGGTTTGTCTTGCTCGTCACTATGAAATTTTAAAACAAATTGTTTTCCAATCCAATTAAGTGTTATTATGATTTTACTTTCGCCAAATTCAAAATCGTTAGATGTTGCAGAGTAAACAACTCCGTTATCTTGATAATTAATATCATCACGGTCACTACGCATATTAAAATCATAAGCACGAGTACCAAGATAATAATTTGTTCTATTAATATCACTTACTCTTTGAACTTCTCCCCCAGCATTTTTTGGAGTGGTTGGCAATATAAATGTAGCACCTTCAAGTAAGTTAGATATAACAAATGCTCTTAAACTTTCATCAAATATAATTGAAATTTTACTTTCATCATATTCATAAGTAATTGTAATTTCTTCTTGAACTATTTCTCCATTTTCTGTTTCTTTATCAACAACTTTAGTATATGAGTAGAAATTTAAAGAATAGTTACTTGTAAACCCGTCAATGTAGTTTTGAATATCACTTTTCTTAATTTCGTCTACAGTGTCATCATTTACATAAATATATATATCATCTATTATCCTTTTGTAAACAGGATATAAGGTAATAGAGTCGGTTGCTGTGTCATAATAACTTGCACTGCGGTCGCCATAAATTACAGCCTGAAGCCCAATAATTTCTCCAGTGCCATCTTGCATAGTGTTAAAACCTATTAAAGCATATCCGTCTTTAAGTAAGTGCAAAGTTTCTATTAAAGTTGGTAATTCTTGTGTTTCACCACTAGAAATACTGCTTTCTACACGGTCCCCTTCTTCAGTTCCCGTTTTAAAATAAAAATCTATTGGTCTTTCTTCCCAAACGGCATAGAAAGTAATTTCTTTTTCGCCATTCAAAAGACTTTCTGTTAAGGTAATTTCTTTATTTGTTGTATATAAAGTATCTTCTTCTGTTCCAAATTTTTCATCTGTTGGGTCCGTTAAACTCCAGCCTAAAAATCTATGTACGGTTGGTTGATAAGCACTACTAAATAAACTTATGTAGTTTCTTATAATATAATTTTCTTTAAAAATAAGGTTAGTTTCAAAATAGTCTGTGTCAACAATGCTATTTGCATCTACTTTCATTATGTCATAATAATTTTTAATATGGTCATAAGTATCTCTTAAACTAGATAAATTAGAGTTAAATTTTAATTGAACTCTTCCAGCATCAAAAACAACATAAAGTACACTTTCTATAGTTGGGGTATTAATAATATCACTTATAGTATAAACAACTTGTCCGTTAGGTTCTGTAGCAAAGCCTTTAATACCATAATATCTACTCATTAATGCTACATAATCTTCTTTTGCAATATTACTTAGTCTAATAGAGTTTGGTTCTCCGTTAACACCAGCAACAAAATTATAAACAAGTTCTTCTTCATTATCTATTTCATATCTTCCGCCATTAAGTTTTATAAGAGAATCTCTCAAATCGTTTAAATTAATTTTGCCAAAATCTCTTGAGTTATAATCTCCCGTATCTTCGTAATATTTTGTATTTACTTCAGTTAGATATATTAAATTGTCATTACTTGCATTTTGATAATTTTTAGAAACAAAAATTGTTTTTACACTTGAAGATGTATAATGGGCATAAAGAGTAATGTCCCCTACAACTTTTTCTACGCCTTCAAATTTCTCTCCATTTTCTAAATACCAGCCATCAAATTTAACAAGGATTTCTCCCTTTTCATTTACAATATTTTCTATGGGTTGTGGTATATTAAACGGTTCTCCTCCAACAAGAACTGTTTCTTCTATATTTGCAAAAGGTCCAGTAATAAATTTTGCTTTAAACATAATTGTTCTAGGCATTAAAACAACAAGCAATATTCCAGCAGTCGCCCCAAGTAATAGCAATAAAAGAAGTAACAAGAGCCATTTCTTTTTACCTTTCTTTTTTTGTTCTGGATTAGACTGTGCTAAAGCCTGAGCATTTGCACCTGCAAACGCCTGATTAGCATTAACCCCTTGTGGCAAAGGTCCACTTTGATTTTGTGGCATTTGCCCCTGAGGTGTATTTAGATTTATATTCCCTTGTGGAAATTGCCTATTCGCATTAGGATTAAATTGGCCTTGTGCAAAATTAGGATTTTGCATATTAGGGTTAGGTGGAATTTTACCCTGTGCTTGGCCAATAACAGTGTTTATGTTAGGTTGAGCATTTGGCATGTTAGGCTTAACACCGCCTTGTGGCAAAGTTCCATTACTCCCAGCATTAATGCTAGGAGTTATAGGTGGGACACCTCTTGGCGGTACTGAAGTTTGATTTATTGGTGGCACACCTTTAACACCATTGGGTACAGACGGATTAACACCTGTAGGACCTTGATTTATTGGTGGGCTACCTGCTGGGCGTGAAATATTAGCCCCCGAATTTGTAGGTAGCACACTTTTATTAATATTTGGGTTAGAGTTGTTAACTCCATTTGGGTTAGGGTTGTTAGGTTCCATAATCCCCCTCCTAAAATATTATTTATCTATAATGTAAAAATTATTTGTCTGCAAGCATAAAAGTTTAATTCATAAAAATTATAAAGTTTTAAAAATTAGGCTTTAATTTCTTAAACAAAAAGTTGTTATAAAAAATTTAATAATTTTTAAAAATTTCTAAATAGCAATAAAGA
>CAMRVD010000014.1 GCA_947054085.1 uncultured Clostridia bacterium
AATATTTACGCCATTTACGGCAAATGCCCCTTCATTATTTGCCAGCATATTAAGAGCATTATTATTTAATTCCATCGTTCTATCTTGGTAATAAAAGCCACCACCAGCATATGTTGCAACATTATCATGAATATTTACTATAGATTTATTAAAGAATACGCCAAATCCAAAGTGTGCGATACCACCACCATATGCGGCTTTATTATTTGAAACTTCAGTTTTATATGTAGTAGCTGCATCATCGTAATAGAATCTTGAACCTTTATCAATAAATATACCACCACCATAACCAGAACTAGTATTTGCAGTATTATTTGTTATCCTTCCGCCTTCCAAATACAGTGCAGCCCACATTACCCAATGATTATCAGAATCATCTGGCATAACATAAATACCACCACCACTTTGGGTTGCTATGTTGTAAGAAATATCTGCACCCTTTTTAATCTTGTATTTACCTTGAGTTTCTCCTCCTAAGCCACCTTGATTAGGTAAGGTTTCAAAGGCAATTCCCCCACCTAATTTTGCCTTATTATACTGAACTTTTGCATAAATTCCAAATCTATCAACCGTATTATCATGACAAAAATTACATAGTCCACCTCCCATATTCCCAGCCTCGTTATAAGTAAAAGAACCATAAAGTTTAAAATAATTGCCAGATTGTACTACTTGAGAATGAAGATACATACCTCCACCATTTTCTTTAGCATAATTATATTTTACATTGAGTTTATCTCTTGATTCAAATTCATAAGCCCAACAACCTATCCCACCACCATTTTCACTAGCATAATTATATTGAATATTTGCACAATAAATTACTGCTTGACCAGAAATAGTTAAACCACCTCCAGCTTTTGCTTTATTAGAATAATCTGTAGAAGTAGGTAACTTATTTTTAGTTGTATCTCCTATAGTAGGGGCTCCAGTCCCATTACTATTGCCTATATAACATGGTCCTGATAAATACATTCCACCACCTTCTTTTTCTGCAACATTACCATAAACTTTTATATATGTTATATATGCTTTGCTATAACTAACTGAAGATATATGAACACCGCCACCACTACCATTAGCATAATTATTATATATTGAGCCACCTGAAAAATTTATTTGACCACTTGATTCATGATTATGCCCAATACCAATCATTATTCCACCACCATTACCATAAATTCTATTATTATATACCGATCCACCACTCATTCTAAAATTACCACCATCACCAGCGAAGAAAATACCTCCACCGCCATAATAATAATCTCTAAAACTTATACCATTATCTGCTTCATATCTATTATTATGAATTGTTCCACCACTTAGTGAAAAACTATGAGTCCCATTTCTTGTAGCCATCATATGCATTCCTATACCATTAAACAAAGCCAAATTAAGTTGAGAAAGCTGAACACCATCAGGTTCACCATTTACATATAGTGCTTTTGCTATATTGTTAGAAACTTCGCCA
Organism: uncultured Clostridia bacterium; assembly: GCA_947054085.1. Classification (GTDB taxonomy): domain Bacteria; phylum Bacillota; class Clostridia; order Christensenellales; family UBA1242; genus RGIG4790. The sequence goes on from CAMRVD010000014.1 coordinate 1,475, forward strand.
CCACTCATTGTAATTTTGGAATCTAGGGCTTGAATACCCACTCCACTAGCAGAAGCTGGCGACCAATAATCATATCCTAAGCGTTTGTAACTTTGTGTAGTAATTCTGTTATTTGAAATACTGCCCCTAGTTATACTTAAAGTTGATTTTTCCAAAGCAAGACCTGCCCCCATTTCGCCAGCAGAGTTACTTGATATTGTTGCACCAGATAGAGTTACTTTTGCATTTCCAAAGAAGAAGCCTCCACCTACATAAGCATAGTTACCTGATAATGTTCCGCTAGACATTGTATATGTTCCACCCATAAATGCACCTGCTCCTCCTGCAAAAGCACAGTTATTCTGTAAACTTGCAAGTAAATTTGCACTTATTGTATAACTAGTTGTTCGTCTTTCAAAGTATAATCCACCCCCCTTTCCGCCATATAAATAAATTGTACCTCCAAATCCATCATCTTCTACAAGGCTATAAAAATCACTATAATCATACCAATTTATTCTATAACCATTTTCATTATAAGTATAATCACCATGGTAATATCCATAAGTATCGCACCAACCGGCATAGTTACCAGAAATTACACCATTTGTTACATTAAGCGTACCTTTTGATGAAACATAAATTCCTCCACCATTTCCACCATAAACACTATTTCCCATAGGACCAGTGTCTTCATAATACCAACTATATTCAGGTCCACTTGAAGTATTAGGATTGTATTCACCCTTTTTGAAGGTACTATCTCCACCTATAGTACCAGCATTAAAGTTTAATGTTCCACCTGCTAAATAGAATCCACCACCACCGCTATCAATTTCTTCATTTCCTGCTCTATTTCTAGTAATTTTGGCATTTGCAGTTGTCATAGTAAATGTTCCACCTGCCATATATACTCCACCACCCCAACCTGCAAAGTTAGAATCAATTCTTCCATAATTATACGTAAATGTTCCGCTGTTTAAATAAATACCACCACCCATGCCATTGTGCACCCTATCTAAATAATGCACTCCACGACCTACTTCATTTGCATAATTTGCCCGAATAACTGTACCACTTAATATAGCATTCCCATCATACATAAAAATACCTGCACCATTCATAGCCTCGTTAACTCCTATAATTCCACTATTCAAATTTAGAGTTCCCGACACATTATATATTGCACCACCTCTTTCTGCAACATTATCCGATAAAGCGGTATAATCTTCTGCACCATCAATATTGAAGGTTCCATTTTGTATATAAATTCCACCACCATCTAATGCCTTATTAGATCCTATAACTGAGTTAATTAAATTAATTGTACTGGATGGATTAGACATATATATTCCGCCCCCGTTAGCACTTGTTTCATTATCAATTATATATGAGGTTCGTCTAGTGTCACCTATAATATTTATTGTAACTTGACCATATGGTGCATTTATTCCTGCCCCATTTGCAGAAGTCTTGTTGTCTCTAATAGAAAGCTGTCTATTATAAATTTTACCATCGTCATTAGTTGTATTATAAGAACCTATAGTAAGCGTACCAGAGTCTATCTTGATAATTGAACCTATTGATATAATGTCGCTAGAAGTTGTTCCGTCATCATTTAGTGTTAAACCACTTATATTGAAAGTACCAGCATTATTTGCTTCGTATTCAGCGTTAAATTCTACAGAACTATTTGCTATATAAAACATATCAGATATAAAGTTTGGTGCTCTGTATATAGTCCTTTTAAAAAGCTCATTAGATAATACATCATCTGCTGTAGGACGAGGTTGAATAGTTATTTTTGTTGTTTTATTTTCTATTCTCACTGTAGAATCTATTACTAAGTCTTTCATAACTTGTAATACATTTTCTGCTAAACTGTCATTTACATCGTCTACTGCGTCTTGTAAATTAGAATAACTTCTGCCTATTGTTTTATTGTAAACTACTATTTCTTTTACCAGTACTATATTTTGACCATCTTGTGTATAGCCAAAATATTCGTGAGTAAATAAACTTGCACTAGGAGTTTTACCAGTCATATAAGTAGCAACAATCAAATCAGTTGGGCAATCTTCATAAGGTGTTAAATTTATAGCTTTTACACTATTACTGTAACTACTGTATATTAATATTCTTACATTTCTTCCTAAGTATACTGTATCCTCAATTTGTAATTTTGGGGATAAATTCTGTATTGTATCATTACTTAGAGTGAATTGTGCGTCGTCTTGGATGTATATACCAAATGTCTTTGGTTCCTCATCACTTGTTGGTAATGATATGTTATTATCTATCAAACCATAAGAAATATTTAACTTTGTATAAGAAGATATAAATATTGGAGTTGTGCTAGCATTAGCAGCATTTCCAGTAATTTCTACTCCAACACCTGCGATTTCTACATATGGCATTGGGTCTTGGTTTGAAGTAGATGAAGTTGAGTAAATTGCCGAAACCATATTATCGCTATTTGTAAATACTTTAATACCAGAGTTATTGGTTATTTTAGCATCTCCGCCAATAAGGGTTTGACTATCTTTATTATAGATACCTAATGCGTGATTTGTTATTGTTGCCTCGCCTGTCATAATAAACTTAGAATCTTTAACATAAACACCATAAGTACCTCTTGAAGTAGCATTACCAATAGTTCCGCCACTCATAGTTGCACTTGTTACACCGCTTAAGAATACAGTATAACTTGCAGCAGAAGCACCATTGTCGTAAATTTCACCGCCAGTCATATTGAATGAACCACCAGAAATATATACAATATCTTTTCCGTCGGTATTATGAGCGATAGTACCTGCTGACATATTGAATGTTGAACCTTCTAAACGAATAATTTTTGGAGTTGCGTTATAACTTATAACACTTTCTTCACTTGTAATATTCAATGTAGAAGATTTATCAAGAGATAAAACATAATCAACATAATTGAACTCTAACTTTGAGCCAGCAATATCTAAGATACTACCGTTAGAAGCATAAACAAGCGTACTTGCTTTATTTGAATAACTATCACTTGTTGGTAAATTGTTTGCTGTTGCATCACCAATTACACCACCAGCAAGATTAATTTTAGCATTGTCTGCTTTTACAATATAAGAAGCAGTACCATTGTTATTATCATAAATATTTCCAGCATTAAAGTTAAAGGTTCCGCCAGTTGTTAGGTTAACTATAGCAGTAGATTTATTGCTATAAATTTGAGGAGCAGTAACGCTAGCAGAAGTTGTATCTGTTGCCTCAAAAGAACTTTGATTAATATTAAGAACTGCTTTAGCACCTGTAACATTAATTAAAGCCATATTTGTATTAAAGCCATTAATATCAACTGCACCATTTAAGTTTAGAGTTCCTTGAACATTGAACGCAAAGTTGGAACCGCTTACGATACCGCTCTTGACAGCACCGTCAAATGTAATTTTTCCAAAAGCATCAATGTCTTCTTTATCTGGAGCCAAAACTCCAGCATAGTCGGTAAATGAACCAATATTTAATTTTATATTGTTTGCTACACTAATCATACCATAAGTCATAGCCTCACGCTTGATAGTTACTGGTTGATTGCTTGATAGGAATATAACTTTTTCTGCAAGGTCTGTTGTTACATTTACCATACCAGTTAGCACTATAACGTCTGTATTAATTATAAGTAGATTACCATTTGCAACTCCTGCAAAAGCAGAATTGATATCAGTATAGGTTCTAACAACCTCTAATGTATCGTGGTCATATTCTTTAAAGTCTTGTTTTCTTAAAATCAAATCTTGTCCGCTAATTTCTAAGCAGAAACCTGAAGATAAAGAAGCAAAGAATTTATCTATTTGAGGAGTGCCTGCACTAGTCAAATAAGTAACAACTACATTTCCGTCTTTGTGTATTCTATGGTCAACATTTAACTTAATTATGTTATTAGCATCGCTTGTATCTAATGCACTTTCAACAGTAATTTTTGTAGAGTTATTTGCAAAATTTACTTTATCTCTTATTTCAATTTCTCCACCAATGGTGAATGTTCCGCTATTAAGAACAATACCTTTAGTATTGATTGTTTCTTGTTCGTTGAAAATATAGGAACTTCCTCTAACAGTAATTGAGCCTTGGTCGTTATAAATACCAGTGTATTTTTCTGTTTCAAGGGTTGAATTATTTTCACTTATGTTGCAAGAATCTAAAATTATATTGCCAACTTTAGTTCCATTGCCTTTTGAGTAAATTACAGCTTTATTTGTTGTTACAGTATTACTAATAATTTCTGCGTTGTAAATTTCAAGTGTACCATTTTCTGCATAGATAATATTTGATGCAGTATTATTTGAAATATTAGACTTTGTGGTTGAAGTGCTATCAACTTTACTAATAATTCTTACCTTACCACTACCAATCATATTGATTGCAGCAGGAGCAGAATTCGAAAGAGTATTGTTAGTAATAGTTATGCCACTAAGGGTAGAATTTAGACTTGTTGAATTATAGTAAATTGCTGTAGCATTATTTGTTGTTAAACTTGATGAAGTCAACTTTAATGTTGCATTTCCGTTAACAGTAATAACCCCGCAAGATTCACCACTAATTGTGTTAAAGTCTATACCTGTTGAAGTTAATTCTACTGTTGAATTTTCGCCTAACACAACTATTCCAGCGTTACCTGTATTTCCTTTGCCATCTCTACCTATTGTAGAACTTGTAAAGTTTACATTTGCACTGCCAGCAGCATATATTACAGCACCATTTGTAGCAGTATTATTTGTAAATACAAGTCTTTCACCAGAAATTCTTCCTGTTGTGTAAATTGCACCGCCATTGCCGTCGCTATTAGTTACGGAATTGTTTGAAATACCTTCTGCAATAGTTTCAGTAATTTCTATTGAGCCACCTAGGTTATAAATTGCACCACCTGCTTGAGAAGCAGTATTTTGAGACATTTCAACTTTTCTTATATCAAGAACTTTTGTTGAACTTGTATAAATTGCTCCACCAAAGGTGTTTGCGGTATTGTTATTAATTTTAGCATTAATAATGGTTAAGTCGGTAGAACCAGTTACTGCTATACCTCCACCATATTCTGTTGCAGTATTACCAACAATTACGAATGCTTCACTTTCAAGACCATTTCTACCAACAGAAACTTCACCGCCCATTGCAAATATTGCACCGCCTTGTGTGGCTCTATTTCCAACTGTAGATTCGCCTTCATACTTACCTATGCCACCAGATAGTAATGCAATTGCTGCACCGTTTGAGTAAATTGCACCGCCTGATTGTGTAGCAATATTGTTATAAATTTCACCACCAGAAATAATTACCAAACTATTTGCACTACTTGCATAAATAGCACCACCTTGAGAGGCTGTATTTTCTGTAAGTATAACATTTCTATTTATATTCAAAGTACCGCCTGTAACTCTTATAATGCTTTCGCCTGCAGTATTACCAACAAGTTTTAATTCGTTAGAACCACTTTCTCTATTAAGAGTTAAAACAGCATTTACATTGTTAAGTTCAAATATTGCACCTTTAAAGCCCTCTTGTTTATACATATAAACATTTGGGTTTGAAGTAAATACAACATTTTTATTTCCAGAAATTAATGTTGTTTCTGTTATAGGTAATGTAACTAATAATCTTAATACATTTTCATTACCATCGTTTTGAACACTATTTATGGCATCTTCTAATGAGCCAAAAGTTCTGCCAATAGTGTCATTTCTAACAACACCTTGAACAATACAAATGTATTGACCCCTTGTTGAGAAGATTAAGCCTAAATCTGCTTCGTGAGCAGAGGTGAACTTATCTTGATTTGGAGAAATTCCGTCTGGATATTTTGCAACTTTTACAGGAGATAAGAAACTTAATTCTTCTAAATCTAGGTTGATTGTAGAATGAACTAAACTATTGAATGCGTCTGCAATGGTTACAATAACACCCTTACATAGATACATTGTATCTTTAATTGTTGAATCATTATAAATTTTTACAGTGTCTTCAACAGTATTTGCAACATAAACGCCATATCCGTCTTCAGTATTGTCATAATTTCTATTATGTGCATCACTACCAATTGCTGTTACTCCTATATAGCCACCCTCAATTGTTAGTCTTCCGTCAACATCAACATATATTGCGCCCTTATCACTTCTATTTGAAATAACTACTGCGTTCTTTATAACTGCACTTTGTGCTTTAGTGCCAATTTTATTAACATATAAACCAGCACCCATACCTGAAGTATTATTACTAATTGTTGTTCCAGAATTAGAAACAAAACTTCCTGCAACAACAGCAATACCACCACCAAAGTTATCTTGAACATCACTATTAGTTTTGTTATTTGTTATTGTTACATAATTTGTAGTTAACTCTCCGCTATAGTTCATAATGCCTGCACCATAGTTAGCAAAGTTACTATTAATTATTACAACATTAGCACTAGAGCCAGCAATTCTTACTATACCGCCGTCGTTGAATAATCCGCCACCCATAGTACCAGCAGTATTGCCTGCATCAACTTCGCCTAGTTTAGTTCCATTAGACAAGGTAACATTTGCAGATGCATTAATGTAAATTCCTCCGCCTTGAGTTGTTGCTGTATTAGAGGATATTACAGTATTTGCAATGTTTACATTTGTTTCACTACCTGTTAAACAAATACCTGCACCTTGACCATAAGAAATATTTTTAGAAATTGTAATGCCATCTAGTCTTGCTTCACTATTAGAAATGTAGATACCTGCTCCACTGAAAGAGTGGTTTTCAAGAATTTTTACATTTGAAGAAGTCATTTCTACTTTAGCATTTTCAAGAGCGATAGCACCGCCTCTCCATTGACTATCCATTCCTGTAGCATTAATGTTATTATTTGAGAAGGTAACTCCTGAAATTACATTTTCCGTTCTTGTAGCAAGGTATAATCCTCCACCAACATTTGCTTGGTTTTCTGTTATTATAGTTGCACCAGAAATTGTAATTTTAGCATTTTCAACGGCATTAATTGCACCACCTCGTCTACCCGCTTTATTGCCTTCAAATTTAGCACTATCTATAACTAGGTTGCCATTTTTAATTGAAATAGCACCACCATTATAAGCATTATTGAAATTTAAGTTTATACTTATAACATCAAGATTTCCGTTTGCTTGATATATAGCGCCACCTTCACTTGTTGTGTAAGTATTTCCTAAAGAAGTTGTTTCTGCATTGTTTCCACTTATAGAAATATTAGCACCATTTATAACACTCTTATTTGTACTTGTAGATGCAAAGTATATACCTGCACCATAAGTAGCCATATTATTTGATATTATTACGCTTGAAGTGCTATTTGTTGAAATTGTAAGGATTGTATTTCCACTTACATAAATTGCACCGCCACCGTAATTTGCATCTCTGTTTGTTATTGCACTATTAGTGCTGAATTCACCATTATTTATAGTTAGTAAACCATTAGAAGTAAATATTGCACCGCCTTTGCTTGCAGAGTTGCCAGTTAATTTTGCCCCATTAACAACAAGTTCTCCACCTACATTTACAGCACCACCATTTGTTGCTAAATTGTTTCTAAGTATGCATTTATTTTCAAGAGTTAATTTTCCTGCAACATATACTAAACTTTCTTTAAGTGTATTATTGCCTTCAAGTATTAAGTCACAAGTTGAATAGCCTTCTCTTCTAAATATACCAGCATCGCCAAAGTGAACATCTGTTGTATCTTCAGTAATATCAAATAAGTAACTATCAAATGATTCATCACGAAGAATTTTTACTGTTCTTTCTTTACCTTTTAGATATTCATAAGCATCATCACCTGGTAATAGTTCAGTATATCCACCTAGAATTGTTATGTTTTTGTTTATAGTTATAACTTCTTTTAATACTACATTACTCTTAATTAAAATAATATCATTTACTTCTGCTTTTAAAACAGCATCTGCTAAATTACTAAAGTTTTGTTTGAATACTAATTTTGAACTATAAAGTTCAATTAAGTCATCAACAATAATATTATATTTTAAGTAATCAGCAGAGTTAGAAATTTCAGTTAAAAGCAAATAGAAATTAACATCTGTATAAATGCAACCTGAATTCTCTTGAGTTTTTGGTTTAATGCCAGTATTGTTTACTACTGCATCAAACGATGCAAGAGAATATAATCTTGCTTGCTTTAAGGTTGAAACACCATTAAACGCTGTAGGAGAAATTGCTGTAACAGTTCTTGGAATATAAACATATTCAATATTTGTATTAGCAAAAGCATTAGAACCAACAGTTTTTAAGTTTTCACTGAAAATTAATTCTTCAGGGACAACCTTACCGCAATTATAGAATGCGTTAGAGCCAATTTCAGTTACTTTGTTAATGTTAAAGTCGCCTTTTCCACCGAATGTTAAAGTTTCTAAGCCTGTGCAATTATAGAAAGCATAATTGCCTATTTTTGTAACATTGTTTGTAAACTCAATATCTGTAATATTGTTGCAACCTCTAAATGCACTTTCTGGAACTTCAGTTAAAGCAGTTACTGTAACCTTTTTAAGAGTATTAGGCACAACACTACTATCTGCAGTATTAGTTGAACCAAACATATATGCTAAGAAATTGTTTTCGCCTTTAGTATTTCCAATAAATGGAGTTGTTAAGGTTGTTAAGTTATTCATTCCCTTGAATGCACCAAGACCTATTGCAGAAATATTAGGAGTACTAATTTTAATTTCTTCAAACTTGTTTTTGTAGAAAGCAAGAGGAAGAATTTCTTGAACAGAATAACCATAACCATTTAGAGTAACCATTCCAGTTAGGTCATAACTTTCCTTACCCACAGAGTTAGCAATCAAATGAGTATGAAGTTTAGCCATAGAGCCAGAAACTTCGTAAACATTGCCGTTTTCGTCTGCTTTATACTTTCCTATTGTTCCTTTAAAGGTTATATTGTTTAAGTTTTCTGTTGCAAATGCACCTGCTCCAATGTTTTCTATTGAAGAAGGAATATTTACAACTTCTTCTAACTTAGTAAGATTTTCAAACGCACCTGCTCCAATTTCTTTTATACCTGTTACATAGCCAAAATTTAAACTTGTAACAATATCATTACTGCCTAAAGAACTTACACCAGTAATTAAGGTTGAAGATGTTGGGTCGTTTGTATATCTAGGAATAACAAGGTTTGTAATATTATCCTCTCTAATTTTTCTTTGACCTAATTCGGATAATCCTGTTATAACGGTTCCGTCATAAGTAAAGAAGTAAGGATTTGTATACTCACCCCATACGGCGTAAAGAACGGTATCTCTAATAAATATGATGTTCTCTCCACCTAAATATTCTGGTTCGGTTGCCTTAGGGTTACTTGACCAGCCTAGGAAGTAAGCATATTTACTATTTGTATTATCATAAATTTCCCATACATTTCCGTCTATATCACCACTGATGATTGTGTGGCTAGTACCAAATGCAAGTTTACCTGTTTCACTAATTCCTACACCTAAGAGGTTACGAGGATTTGCTTTAACTATAGCATAATCTGTATTAATATCATACTTTATGTTAAAGTCGGTTGACCAAGAGCCGTAGAGAGTAATTCCATTATCAATAAATTCTTGTTTTAATGCCATTTGTTGAAGTATTTCGTTACTCATTACAAGTCTTTCGTCAAGAGCATAATCCATATATTCTGCATTACTTGTTAATGCCCAACCAGTAAGAGTATAAACTATACCATCGCCATCAACTACTATATCATTTCCATTTTCGTCTAAACCATTATTTAAGAAAATAATATGTCCGTTAACAGTTATTGTAGTTCCGTTAGGTAATGTTACTTGAGTATCTCTTACATCTTGATAAGCGTTATTAAGTGTAGAGATATCGCTACCTAAGAAGTAAACTGGGTTAGGGTTTGCTTTGTTGTAATCGTTTTTATTATATTCATAGTTAATATGATATACACTTACTCTCCACGCAATATAAGCCTCTGTAACAGTTTGACCTTTATCGTTACCTAAACTAAAGGTTGCTGTTCTTTCAGTTTCAAAATCACCTAGCATTGTAGAAGATAGGTTATTTTTATTAATAGTTGGTGAACTACTAATAAAACCTACTCTAAAGCCAAGATATACAAAACTTGAAAGTTCGTCATAAGGAATTTTAACTATGCCAGCATTTGCACCAGAGGTTTCTGCATAGAAAGACAGTTCTTCGTCTGTTCCATTATTTGCATAAACAGTAACTTTGTATGCTTCCCAATTTGGATAGAAATCTAGCACTGCTTTATCGTCTGCAACTAGGTTAAACAAGTCATCAGTTATAGAGTAAACTAAATCTTCTGCATTATCTTGTTTCCAGCCTGCAAAGTTAAAGTAATTTTTATGTAAATTAAGGTCAGCATCTGATTTGAATGTATAGTGAGAATCATAAGAATATTGTTCACTAATTATAGGTCTTTCATCGCCTACTTGGTTAATAAGTTTACCATCTACTTTGTCATAGAAGTATCTAACAGTGTAAATGTTTGCTCTCCAAACTGCATATAAGGTTACTTCTCCTTCAGTAGCAAGGTTTGTAACTTCAGCCCCAAATGGTAAGAAATCTTCATCATCTTTTGTTCCGTTAGGAGATTTTGACCAACCTTCTTGTGTCCAACCTGTTAGTAAGAAAGTATCTCTACTTATCTCACTAGGAGTATCGTAAATATGAGTTGTTGACATAACTGAATTTGATATAGTTGAGGTTGCGGTTTCTTTAGACTTACTCTCGCCTACATAATTTACAGTATATGGATTTGCTGTAAATTTAGCATAAAGAATAATTTCACCGCCATCGTCTATAACAAGGTTTTTAACTCTCTCACCAAGTTTATATGAAGTACCGCCAAAGTCTTCTTGTGTATTCCATTCTACTTGTGTCCAACCACCTACTAAGAATGGGTCAAGAGAAAGTTGAACATCTTTGTCAAATTCACATTCTAAAGGTTGTAATTCATTTGTTACATTACTACTGCAACCTTCTGGAAGTACTGCTTCGTAGTAAACAGTATATTTATTTGCATCCCATAAAATGAATAATGTTAAGTCTTGTTCTGGCATTTTAAAGTCAAAAACTACTGAGTTGTCTTCGCCTATAATTGCTGTATAATCATTAGTTCCTTTTATGCTTGCTAAACCAAATCCATAAACATGATAACCAATTCTTGAAATATTATCATAAATAGCCTTTAATGCGTTTTCGCCGTAAGAAGTACTATCTGTACTATCAGCATAAACATTTAAAATTATTTTATTATTATTTACATAATATTGAACATTAGGAATTGATAATGTTTCTGGATTGAAAGCACTTATATCTGCTTTTGTGCTACCATTTAGGTCGTTAACATCTATAGTAAGAACATAGAAAACATCACTCCAGCAAGCATACAATGTCAAATCTTCATAAGGCATTGTTTCATTTTGTTCAATTGCACTATCTGGATTGTTTAAGTCTTTATTCCAAGAAATAAAGTAACGGTTAGATTGACTTGCAGTTATAAACTTAGTAATTTCACTAAGTGCCATTTTATATTTTACAGAAACCACTATTTCGCTATCGCTAACTCTTGTTGCTGTTAGATTAGTGCCATCATAAATAATTGTGCCTTCGCCTGCGATAAAGGTTATGGTAAATATGCTTTCTGTAATATAAATCTCTTGTCCGTCAACTTTTAATCTAAAGTCATCTTTTCTTTCTTCTTCAAGAGTAAACTTTGTAGCATCAGGTGTTAAGCCGTCAACATATTCTACAACCTTTAACATTATTTCAACTTTTTGGTCTGCATTAATTGTAGGATATGGGGTAGGAACAATTACTACTGGTCTTGTTACAGAACTAGAAGCCTTTTCGTTAACAGTAATAAATGCACCATCTTCTAATACTACCTTACTATTTAATACATAATTACTATTTAGATTTAACTTACCATATCTTGTAACATAAACGGTTCCGTCTTCGTTACCTATAGTAATAGAGTTAGAGGTTAATGTAACTATTCCATAGTAACTAGCATCTAAGGAAGAAATATAGATATCGCTACCATTTTTTGTAGTATAGTTGTTACTAATTTCTCCATTATATGAAACTTCTTTAATTTCACCATTTTCTTGTCTTTCATAACTAGGAGTTACAAGGAATGTTCCACCATAAACAGCAACGCCACCACCAGCAAAAGTTTCGTCTTCATTATATAAGTAACTAGCAGTATTATACATAATGCTACCAGCAACAAACTCTACTTTGTGTGAATCGTAATCATTACTATTATCACTAATACATAAGCCAGCACCAAATCTTGCCTTATTGCTTGTAATTTTTGCACCCTTTACAACAAGAATGGTATCTTGGGATAAGTTTGAACCTTTAACAAATACGCCACCACCCATATAAGAAGCATTACTTGTTATGTTAAGTTCTGCACCAACTATTGAGCCTTCGCCAATAGCACCTAGTGTTAATTTTCCACTATTTAGGTCGGTATAAATACCACCACCACGATATTCGTTAGTTATTCCTTCAACTGGGTTTGCATCTACGCCCATATTATTAAAGGTAATATTTCCACCAACAATAGTGTTATCCTTTTTAGAGCCATAGAATATACCAGCACCCAATGGAGCAGTATTATAGTTAATAATACCACCAGTCATTGTAATTTCGCTTGTTGGTGCAAGGTATAGTCCACCACCTGCAACAAGTGCAGAGTTTTTACTAATAGCACCCTCACCAGCAGATAGGTTGATACTTCCTTCTACATAAATACCACCACCAAGTCTTGCACTATTGCTTTCAATTTGTGCTCCTCTATAGTTTAAAGTTCCAAGTACAAAAACTGCACCACCAGAACTTGTAGAAGTAATATGATTTGTTAATTTTACGCTTCTATTTAAAGTTAATTCACCAGAAATAGATACAAGTACGCCACCAAAATCACTACTTTCGTTATTACCAGAAATTATAAGCATATTTGGACTATCTTCACCAAATGTTACTGAGGCTTTAATGTCAAACATATATGCATTTCTAAATTTGCTTCTTGTAATTGTAATGCCGTCATCTTCTGCAACTAGTGTTATATCTGTAGCAATAGTTAATGTTTTTGTTAAGTTAATATTTACAAGTACTACTACTGTGTCGCCGTCAACTGCTTCGTTTATAGCAGTTTCTAATTTTTCATAATATACATCTGGCTTTGTTTCATCGCCTCTAATGTATGCTTCTGCTTCTAACCATTGGCAACCAAATACAAGTTGGTTAGATTCTAAGTTTGCAATTTCAATTGTATCGTCAAGAGAATAGAATCTATCAATGCCTATATCATAAACATCATTTGGTCCGTTAAAGTAACCTTGTAGCAAGTGTCCTTTCCAACTGAAAGCCCCTCTAATTGAACTAAAGTTGAATACTAAATCATCTCTATATTTAGCTATTTGTATGCTTGTTCTACCGGCTTCACAAATACCTTCTATTTCATTTGTAACAGCACCACTACCAATACCACGAATGGTAATAATAATTTGGTCGTGTTCAAACTCTGCTACAAAGTATAAAGTATTATGGTCAGCCATAATTGCTTCATAAACGGAATATCTATCTTCATAATTCAAGTCGCTAATATTGAACTCTTCATCTTTCTTATAACCAATATCGGTTACAACTAATTCTCCGTTTGCATCATAATAGGCTAAATTCCATTGTTTTAATACCCAGAATTCTTTATATGCATTAGGGAATTTAATATTTTGAGTTAAAGAGGTTGTAGATAATTCGCTTTGAATACCTTCAACTATAGCATAAGCAGTAAATTCTTTTAATGTCCATTGTGCTTCAAGAACTACAGCCTTTCTAGGAATTATACTATCTTTATTATAAATGTTATTAGTTTTTCTATCTATAAAGTTAGGAGATAAATCATAACCAAAGAATTTACCAACTAGTTCGCCAAGGCAAGTAAAGGCTTGACCGTTTTTGCCTTCAATATCAATGGTAAACTCGCCTGTATATTCTTTTCCTTCGTAAACTATTGTACCATTACCAGTATTTATTGTTACTTCTGTTGCAATTTTAGTTAATACTAAAGTACTTCCTTGAATATCTAGATAATATTTGTCTATATTATCTTCATTTAATGTAAAGTAAATATCACTTACAGGTCTTGCTGTTAAGTCAAATCTTGCTACTACTCTGCTATCTGTATAAGCACTCATAGTAAGAATTATTTTTGAACTTTGTGATTCATAATTTCCTGCAAGTTTTTCTACAACGCCAATTTCTGCACCATCTACTAAGTAAATAGATTGTATACTTGCACTTGAACCAATTCTAAGAACACCATAACTACCAGAGTTTACAAAACTTACATAAATGTTTTCGCCTCTTCTTATGTTAGGGTTAGTTGTAACTGAAGCGTCTTCTTGACCTGCTTCGTTATCGCTAATATTACCAGCGGTAATTTGAACTATTGCATTTGGTGCAATATATATACCTCCGCCAGCATAATTTGCACTATTTTTTACAAAGTTTGTACCAGTAAGTTTTAATGGGTCATTCTTATTAGTTTTTGCAACATATAAGCCACCACCACTACTCAAAGTACCAATGTCTGCTCTGTTTTCGGTAATAGTAGTAGAAGCAAGAACAGTTTGAGTTCCTTCAGTATTATAGTAAATACCTGCACCATAACTTGCTTGGTTGTTTGAAATTTCGCTTTGATTATATTTACCACGAATAATAAGGTTACTCTTATCGTTAAGGTAAATACCACCACCATTAGTAGAAGCCTTATTTCCTGTTAATTTAGAGTTTTCTGTTAGGTAAACAGTACTATTGCCGTCTGCATAGATACCTGCACCATTAACAGATTTATTACCAGAAACTTCACCAATTAATATAAGTACTGAATTTCCAGATAAGTAAACACCGCCACCATTTTCTGTTTTATCTGCTCCGTCACTACCATTTGAAATAATTTTTGTGCTTGCATCTATACCTAGTGTTGTATCTTTTACTGATACACTTAAAGAAGAATCTTTAAGATATAAAGCACCGCCATTTTCAGCATAGTTAAGAGTAATTAAAACATTTAGCATATTGAAACTAGTATTTACTTCAATAGGCTCGTCTGGTTCTTCTGGGAAGTCAGGATTTTCTGCATCATCTTGTGCAGTTAAACTTTCATTTACAGACATAAGTCTTGCTGACGTCATTTCACCAACTTGGTAAATTGCACCACCAAATACTGCTCTATTGCGAGTAAATGAGGTTTGAGAACTTATATTGCTTTCTTCATACTTAATACTATTAATTTCTAATGTGCCAATAGAGTATATAGCACCGCCCATTCCACCTTCTTGATTTTCGTCTTTTTGGGCTTCATTAGAATTGAATTGAGCAGCATATATTCTTGCACTACCATTGTTTTGATATATAGCACCGCCGTTGTTTGCTATGTTGCCCATAAAGTTAGCATAAACAACTGTTAAACTGCTTGTACCATAAATTGCACCACCATTGCCACCAGCCATATTGTAGTTAAAGTCAACATACTTTGTATTATTCTCACCTATTCTTAATGTAGAAAGAGTATAAATAGCACCTCCGTCTCCACCAACAAGAATAGTTTCTGTAACATTGCCATCTGCATCGGTTATATCCTTTGATACGCCCGCTTTATTTGAAATAAAGGTTACAGAATATAAGTTAACATTTGATAATAAACCAATATGTAATGCTCCGCCTTCTTCTCTAGCACTATTATAAGCAAATATTGCATTATAAATATTAACTACGGCAGCAATTACTCTCTTTTCTTCGCCAACGAATTCTTCTTTTCCGTCTTCAACGAAAATTACTCCGCCTTTTGTTATTGCCTCATTGCCCTTTCCGTCTTCGCCAAAAGTTGCATTATCTATTGATAGGTAACCCGTATTTGCAACATATATAGCACCACCTTTATCAGCAGTATTGTTATAGAATGTTGCACCATTAATTACAAGTCTACCTTCAACATAAACTGCAGCACCATTGCTTGTTATTTTGCAGTTTACAAAACTTACCCCATTTAGTAAGTTTACTGTACCTTTTACAATCATAAATGAGTTAGTAACATCTACAGGTACAAAAAGGTTTCCGTCCATATAACCAGTGGTAAATATTAAAGTATTAGACCTCAAATCAGCAGTACCAAAGGTTACTGTTACTCCACTTTCTATTGTAAATGGAGATAGACCTAAGTCTTTAATGATTTCTTCACCGTCTTCACCAGTGGAAATTTCTTTACTAAAGTTTTTAGCAAGTCCTATAGTCTTTTCGCCACTGAAAGACACCATTGTCATAGATTGAGTAATAACTACATTGCTATTTAATGTTGTATTTTGAGTTACATAAAGAGTGTAATCACTAATAGAAACAGATTTGAATATAGTATTACTTTCTTCGCCCTCAGCAGGAGGATTACTTCTTGCTTCACCGTCTAGGTTAATGTCGCTTATTGCCTTTTCAATACTACTATAATAAACATCATAATATTCATAACCGTCATTTACAGCATTGTCAATAAAGCAAACGGCATCTTCCCAAATAGCATAAATTGTATAAGATGAAGTTTGAGTTTCAGGAATAACAATGTTTTTAGCAAGAGTTGTTTCACCATTTACTGTATTTGTAAATACATCACTCTTATTGCCGTCTTTGTTTAAACTAAAGCCACATAGTGCGTGCTCTTTATAATAGATAAATCTTGCAACGCCGTTATAGGAAACTGTGGTTGAATATAGTGGTAAAGTAAATTCTTGACCAACATAAATATCATATTGGAAGTCACCAGTTCCGCCATTAGCATTTACATAAACAGTAGAAGTCATTCTTTCAAATGTAATTTTAACTTCTAATACATATTTTTCTTCTTCCCCTTCGCCTTCAGTTATAAATTGGAAGAAATAATTATCTATATTTAAGGCAAATTCTTGTTCACAATTAAACGAACCATTATTAATTACAAAGTGATGGTCACTATGTAGTTTATAGTAATCTGGACGATAGTTTTGATAATAAATATAAGTAAACCCATTATTTTCAAAACTATATCTGCCATTTTTACTTACTATATCAATCCAAGTAGAATTGCCATCTAGTTTAATTTGGTCTGGATATAAGTAAACATCTTTATTTTCTTCACTTAAGTTTCTAAGTTCAAAACCGTCAGTAATTTCGTTTACAAATTGTTTTGATGTAAAGTCATAAGTAAAGGTTAACCCGTTATTCAAACTAATTGTATAAACGCCGTCGGTGTTTGTAACATTGTATTGAGTTCCGTCTTTTATTACTTTTGTAGGAGCGGTTTCGTTGTCAATAACACCTCCAAATTCTGCTCTAAATTTAACAGAATAAAGTTTACTTAAAGAAGGTAATGTTAAAGTCTTATTGTATTCAATTTCGTCATTGAAAACAGTTAGATTGCTATTATCTATTTCATTTCCTGCAATAGTATAAGATTCTTCCTCAAACGCTTCGTATGCAGAATCATAAACATATTTTATATTTATTATAAATGGTTTCCATACTGCATATAGGTATAAGTTATAGTTTGATACACAGAAACTTGGGTCTCTGCCAGTTAATTCTTTAATAGATTTGAATACGCTATCACCATAATTATATGAACCACTTGAGTTCAAAGTCCATTCTTCATAAATTTCAAATGGAGCAGTTTCTGCCTTATATTCAACGCCCTCTTTTCCGTTAACATCTGTATAGTAAGCAAAGTCAACGAAATCATAACCTGTTCTATAAGGTTTGAATTCACTACGCAAATAATCAGTGAAACTTACAAGTTGAGCGTTGCCGTCATTAACTATTGTCTTATTGCTATCAAAACTTGTACCATAGTCTACTTCAAGTCCGTCACCATATATTGTAACTCTTTCGTCACCAGAAACATCTTTAAAGTAAATATAATAAATTTGATATTCAATATCTAGGCTAAACTTATCTTGATTAGGATTTACTCTATATTTTACATTATCTAATATTGTAAATACACCAAGTCCATTATCTGCATTAATAGTTTTTTCATAAGATTTGAAGTTTGCTTCTGCTGTTGCTTTTTTGGTTTCAGTTGTTCCGTCACTTGATGTTTCAGTATATGTTCCCTCTCCATCAATAAATTTTACTATTGTCTTTCCAACTTTGTAATCGTCAAAAATTACATAAATGAAACCAAATTCCATACCCTCAGGAGCATCTTCCATTTCATCATTAAAGTTTGTATAGTTATATTTAGAAACTGAAATATTGTAATAATCGCCACTTCCATTTTCTTTATTTTCTAAGTAGAATACTTCGTCACTATCAATGTGGGTATCTCCTGCAAGTTCAAAAGTACCAGCATTATGAATCTTTCCAGAATTTGATTCTTCACTACTTGCTCTAAAGTAATTAAACTTTATAACAATTTCGCCATAGTCTTCTGTTGCAGAACCTAATTTTACTTTGCCTTTATTATAAATTGCACTACCAAATTCGGCATAGTTATAATAAATGTTTCCAGCAATCATATTGAATGTGCCAAATTCTTCTACATAAATAGCTCCGCCTTTAATTGCTACATTGTTTGTATAATCATCAAGTGTTTCCTCAATGTACACGCCAAAGTTAGCATTTCTTACATTAATTGTTGCTGTAGCACTTACATAAACAGCACCACCTGCGTATGCAGTGTTTCTTTCAAATGAAACATTCTCTTTAACAAATACTTCTCCGCTTTGGGCATATAAGCCACCACCCATAAGATTTTTATTTGTTACATATTCTTCGACACTGCCTGTTTTGTTGTCGGCAATTAATGTATTTGAAATATAACTTGTTAAAACTTCTTCTTCACTAATAGCAATTGTTGTTACTGCAGTATTAAAGAATAAGCCAGCACCCATTGTAGCAGTATTGTAAGAAATTATATTATTTGTACTTGTAGTGTCTATGGTATGTTTATCTAAAATGTATAAGACATTTTCATCAACATAAATACCACCACCATTTTTAGCACTATTGTAACCAATTTTACTGCCATAAACTTCAAATCTAACAACATTGTCTTCACTACCTAAAATGTAGATACCGCCACCTAAACCATTCTCAGCATTTGCAGTATTATAGTTAACTTCTGCTAGGTTAAGTTCTATATTGCCAAGAGAATAAATACCTGCACCATTTGTTGCACTATTGCCTGCACCCTCTGCACCTATTATAGAACTATTAACAATTAGTTTTGCCACAGAATTTACATAAATGCCACCGCCAAAGTTTTTAGCAAGGTTGAAGTTAATTATAGAATTTGAAGAAACAGTAGTAATATTACTTGCAATATATAGTCCTGCTCCGTTTGTAGCATAGTTAGAAGTTATTTCTACTTCTTCAAGTAATAAATTACCTTTTGCAACATATATTGCTCCACCATAAACTTCTGTGTTTGTTCCTTTGTAACTAGCATTGTTTCCACTGAATACTGTACCACTTATAATAAGTTCTTTTACAATTCTAGCGTTTTTATTTGCTAATCTTACAGAAGCGTTTTCAGTGCCACTTTCTTCACCATCATTGCCACCTTCTTCTTTATCATCTCCGTCGCCACCTGTAATGCTCTCAATATAATTTATATAAATAGCGCCACCAAATTTAGAAGAGTTTCCAGTAAAGGTTGATTTATTTCCTTCTTCATCTTTAGAAACTATAAAACCACTATCGCCACTAATAACAATTGCACCACCAAAACTTTCTGTTCCGTTTGCAGTGTTACTTGCAAATGAAGTTGCAACAACCTCTAAATTTGAAGCGTCGTTAAAGATAGCCCCGCCGAATGCAGTACTTGAATTACTTTCTGCAATGTTATTTGCAAAAGTACTATTTTGAATTAAAACTTTTTCACAGTTTTTGAAATAAATAGCCCCGCCATATGTTGCCTCATTACCTGTTACTTTATTGCCACTAAAGGTAGCATTTGTTATTGTTACATCACTATTTTCTGCGTAAATAGCACCACCAAAAGGCGTTTTGCTATTAAAGTTATTTCTAAATGTTACAAAGCCGTCTATATTAACGCTTGCATCAACACTTCTAATAACAACGCCAGTATCTATTCTAGATTGTCCGTTAAGTACAAGTTCAGCATTTGATGTGCCTTTTAAAGTTAATTTATATCCACCTGTAACATCAAATAAAATATTTTCTTGTCCGTCAACTACAAAGTTGTTGAAATTTTCGTCACGAGAAATTATAACTTCGCCAGTAACTCTTTCGTCAACACTTATAGTCAAATCTCTAGTAAGTTTTACAGTTCTTTGAAGCACTGAAGGGATAGTAGAATTTACTATAACAACCTCACTACTATTAGTTAAAGGATTAGGATTTTCACCTTCAACCGCTACTCTAATAGCATCTTCAAAACTACCAAAGAATCTATGAACGCCTTCGCTATAATAATCTTTAATATAACTGCTAGCATCTGCCCAAGTTACTTGAATTCTTAAAGTTAAGTCTTCACCAAGTCGTGGAGAAGCAAGTAAAATAGGGTCAGTTGTATATGTTTCTTGATATTGTAAGTTTCTATATCCATTTGCATAGTATCCAAATTGATATAGTTCTTCAAGAGCAATTAAGTCAAAAGTTGAGCCATATGCTCTATTTTCAACAGATATATATTGTCCATATGGGTCACCATCTTCTGTTAATAATTTAGAGAATAATGGATTTGGGTTTCTACTTACATATGCACCACCATTAAGATAAATTCTTACATTTACACTTGTAGGTTGCCATATGGTATAGAATGTTACAACATATTCGTCGGTATTTAGGTCAGTTTTTAAGTCAAAGTCTAAATCTACTTTAAATATGTCTCCAACATTATATGTTTTAGATTTTAATTCTCTTTGTCCGTCTTCATTTATTA
>CAMRVD010000015.1 GCA_947054085.1 uncultured Clostridia bacterium
ACAAAAATTATGACTTGAATTATTAATTTTTATAATACTAAACTAATCACTTGTAAATAAAAGCATGTTATGTTAAAATTTTTTTGAAATTAATAAAAGTTTGGTAATATTATGGGACTATATAAAAAAGATCATTTAATATTTTTAGCTATATTTTTTGTAGTATTAGCTAGCTGCATACTCATTTTAACATTAGGTTTAAAAACCAAAAAACAAAAGGATATATTTGTAAAAGTTTTAGGGGCTTTTTTACTTGGCTGGATAATTTTAAACCGTATATCACTTGCAATATGGAAACATAATGCATTAGAACTTATTCCTAATACCTATTGCGGAATGTCTAGTTTACTTTTGGGCTTATTTACAACTTTTGGTAAACCAAACCTAAAGATATTTAGTTTTTTATTTTATGTAGAAATATTCGGCGGCATTGCGACACTGTTTTACTCTAACTTTCTATTGCAAGGACCTTCGTTTTGGTTTTTTCCTACCTTTAGTGGTATGGCTCATCATGCCGTAGGTGTAATTGTTTGCATTATACTTTGTATGTGCGGTTGGTTCGAACCTTCGGTTAAGCGTATACATTATTTTGCAATAGGCATGTGCTCTTATACCATATTTGGATTGTTTTTACTTGATGCTTTACATATACCCGAAACAATGCATATAGATAGTCCAATAATCCCGGGCACTCCTATTAAGTGGTGGTTTTTAACTTTATTTGGCACTATTGCGGTAGCAATCGTATCCTATATATATCAGTTAATAAAAACAAAAAACCGCGCTAAACATTTACAAAAAACCAATAACGGAATTAATACTAGCCCGTGCGATTAAGTGCATAGATTAATTTGTATGGCTATTAAAAACGAGGTAATTTATGAACGGAATTTTATACTTTAGTTCTACTGGTAATAGTTTGCAAATTGCAAAGCAAGTAAAACAAAAACTTGGCGGCGATATTTTTTATATTCCTAATTATACGGGCACAGGCACCGAGTTTGATAAAATTATAATTGTAACGCCCGTTTACAGTTTTGGTATGCCAAAACATGTATTAGATCTACTACCAAAGTTAGATAAAACTAAAAAACTTATTGTTATACAAAACTATGGTGGAATGATGCTTGGTGCTGACTATTTGTTTTACCAGTACGCATCACGTTTAGGGCTAAATATTGTAGCTATGTATAAAATTAAGATGCCCGAAAATTTTACACTAGTAATGAGCCCACCAAATTTTTATACAAAGCGTATTTTAAAGCTTTCCGAAAACCGCATTAGTAAAGTTTTAGACAAAATAATTAACGGCAAATATACTTTGCCTAAACGCAAAAAAACGCACGAAAAAACTTATCTAAAAAATAAAGATAACTGGCATTTAATAGGTCAAAGATTTTCTGTTACAGACGCTTGCATAAAGTGCGGTAAATGTGTTGATCTATGCCCTAGCCATAATATTTATTTAAAAGACGGCAAAATTGCATTTAAAGACGATTGCGTAGCCTGTTTAGGATGTTTTCATAGATGCCCAGCAAAAGCAATAATTTACAATAACAAAGATAACAAAAAAAGATATATTAACCCTAATGTCCCCGAAAACGAGATTGGTAAAGATTTGTAATATCTAAGTAAACGCTATACTAAATAAACCATCGGTAATTGATGGTTTTTTATTTTCGCATGTTTTTTCTAAAATTCTAATTCGTTTAAAAAATCTTGAGTATCTACTTGTTTATTTATAATCGTAGTATTGTTCTTTGAGTTTTCTTCCTCTAATTTTTCTAACTTTTTTTATATTATCTTCTTCTATTTCTTTTTCTATAGGTGTTTTTTGAGTTGTAGGCACTGCATCTATTACTGCATGATCTTCAAACCCTAAAAAAGACAAAGCAGATTCTAACTGTCTTTTTTTATTGTTTAAAATATGCTGGTTATAAAACTCGGGATGCGATGTACTATAAGATACAATTTCTGCTTTTTTATCATCCAAATCTTTTAAAATTGGATTTAATACTTCTTTATTATAGTAAAACGGCATTCTATCTAAATTTTCAGTTAACCATTTAGCCATAATGTTTACCTCTTATTTTCAATAAATCATAACATTTTGGGTTTTTCAATATTTTTTATAAAAAAAGACTACCATAATAAGGTAGTCTAATTTTTATTTTATTGCATCCATAAGTTCTGTGTAACTTAGTTTATATACATAGGTTGCTTTACCACTAGACATATAATTGTTAAACACCTTGTTACGTTCTTGCGATAACACACTGCCAGATGTTCCAACAAGTTCGTCTCTCATCATGTCGTAAATGTACTGGTATAGTGTTTGCGAAGAAGTACGGCACACATAAGTAGTTTTTAGTTTTTCTATAATTTCTGCTACTTTTGCATTGGTTTCTTCTTCGGATAAGTCACCAAAAACATTATCGAATGTATATTCTGGAGCAGTTACTTCGCCAGCAGTTTTATACACGTCGTTAATTACAATTAGATGTATGCCGTAGTCGGATATAACATAGTTATGTGCACCAATTGTGCTAGAATCTAGCGTGCCCGATGTGTATTTAGCAAGCAGTTCCCTTGCACCATTTGTAAATTCGGACACATATGTGCTTCCACCAACATTATTGTTATCTGGTTTGCCGCTGATTGTCATACCTATGCGGTTAGAAAGCTCGTTTCCTAGCGATGCACTATCTGCCGAATATTTAAAGGCATGTTGCATAAATAGGTTTGTATAAATTTTGTATTCTATTGCCTTTTTATCTTCGGTTGAGCCATCTATAACTTTAAGGTACGCACTTATTAAATCCTTAGATAAACTATAATAAATTTTAGTTCCGGCAAGTTCGGTGTTATTTTTTACGGCTAGGTCTATTTGCTCTTTTAATGTTTCTGCACTAGAGCTTTTATTTGCAAAAATATATTTTTTCAAACTATCAAAGGTATCGTTAAATTGTTTTTCCATTTCGGCAATTGTAATGGTATCTTTATTTAGTTTGTCAAACTCGCCTTTTTTTAAATAGACTTTTTCGCTTGCATCCATATAATAATATGCAGTTTCTTTATCCTCGTCCTTTATATCCTCGTCAGACTCCGAATCTTTTACTTTATAATCTTTATCAAAGTAAACTTTTTTGCCATCCTCCGTAACATAAACATCATAACCATTTTCGTCGCGGTAAGTTACATTTTTGTAACCACCCCACGATGTACTGCTTTCACCAAGTATTTGTTTATAAAAAGTATCACGTATTTCTTTATATATTTGATACTGCTCAGCAGATGCACCTGTGTTGCTGCCCGGAATCTCACTTAGGAGTTCTTTAGTTTCGTCGTCAAAGCTAACAAGTAAATGATTAACTGTAAAATAGTAGTTTTCACCATTAAAGTGATACAATATAACCGAGTTTGTAGCCTTAGCTTCTAGCACTGCAATATAGTTTTCTTCTACCGTGTAGTTTTGATAATCTTTGCCAAGTAACTGCAAATATCTTGTAACAATGGCTTTATCGCTTAATGGGTTGTTATCGCCCGTTTTATTTACTAGACTATTTACATAGCTTGTAAACATATTATAAACATAATTTTCGTAATAATTTATATATAGCCTTTTTATTTCGTTAAATAGCACAGTATTAACATCGGTATCTTTTCCATTTGCTTTTGCAGATAACTTTAGACCGCCTACATACATTTCGTAAGCAGATGTACGGTTAGCATATTGAGATTCTGGAATATCGTTATAGTACGAATTGTTATTTAACTTATTTTTTAAATCGGCTATCGAAGTATAGTCTACTTCGTCATCATCGTCGCGTTCTACCTCCGACTTATAAATAAACTTTTTAAGTAAGTCGATCATGTCGTTAACTTGACTACTTAAAACTTCTTTACCTATTTTATAACCTTCACTAAGTTTATCGCCCGTATTATTTGTAGGTAGATAATCGCATTTATAATCGTCTAACCCTGTAAATTCGTAATCTTCGTAAAGATAACTTTTTACATCACTATCGTCCGAATTTTTATCTTGAAGCCTTACAGGAAGTTTATCGCCTTCTATACCTTGCTGGTTGTATATTGCTTTTTCGCGTGCATCTAAAACACCCGAAATATATTTAAATACATTTAGCCAAACTTTAGCGTCGTCACCCTCGGTATAAACAAGTGTACCCTCGGTTATTAAATTTTTAGTTTCTTCTAAAATCGCATATTTGGTTATAACATTTTTATAAAAAATCTCTAAAATTTGATCTTCGCTGTAATAGTAAAAGTACGAAGCATTCTCGCTATAAAAACTATACCATAAGTTTACAACTTCTTGTTTAGAAAGCACAGTTGTACCTATTTTTATAGCATCAGCTTCTAGTGCTTTGCTTTTGTTTGGAACTATTAGTGCACATCCAGTTAGTGTGCAAGCAAGCATTATAACGCACACAATTAGCGATAATATCTGGGTTTTTAGCTTTTTCAACTTAGTAATCTCCTAAATTTAACAATTATAATACATATATTATATATATTTGATAAAAAAGTCAAGTGCAAACAAAACAATTGCAATAAGTAGAGTAAAGTTTTTATAAATTATTGACGAAATTTTACTAACCCAAAATATTTACACCCATTTTTAAAAATAATTTTATTAAAAATAAAAAGGTGTGCTAAATTTAGCATATCTTTTTATACATTTTTTGCAAAATTAAAACTAATTTTAATTGTCTAATTTGCTTGTTGCAAACTTTATAAATTCGGTTACCATATTGTAATTAGATTCGCTAATATTTAAACTAGTAAATTTTATTTTTGCATTAGATAAATCTAGCGTACATAATTTGTTAAATTTATAAATAGCCTCGCCAATAGCAGAACTATTTGTAATATTTTCTGTTTTTTCAAACGCAAGATAAACAGTTGCTTTATTTACAAATACTTCGGTTATTTTTAGTTTGCCTGCTAAGTTTTTGCAGTAAGCAATTTCCATTAGGTTTGCTACTTGCAAAGGAAGTTCTCCAAATTTGTTGGATAACTCGGTTTTTAAGTTATTAAACGCTTCTGTAGTACAAATAGTTGCTATGTTTTTATAAGCAATCATACGTTGTTCGCTTTCGGTAATATAATCGTCTGGAATATATGCGTCTTTGTCTACCTTCATTTGCGTTTCGGTTTGGTAATCTACTTTTTCGCCCTTAGCTTCGGCGACTGCATTTGCAAGAAGTTTAGAATACATGTCGTAGCCCACTTTTTGCAAAAATCCATGCTGCTCCGCACCAAGAACATTGCCAGAACCTCGTATTTCTAAATCACGCATAGCAAGTTTAAAGCCACTGCCAAACTCGGTAAATTCGCTTATTGCATCTAACCTTTTATAGGCTTCTTCGGTTAAAACTTTAGAGTACTGGTAAGTAAAATAAGCATATGCCATTTTGTTTGATCTACCCACCCTACCTCTTAATTGATACAACTGGCTAAGCCCAAAACGGTCGGCATCGCAAACGATAAGTGTGTTTGCATTTTCTATATCTATGCCGTTCTCCATAATTGTTGTACAAATAAGGACATCTGCCTTACCGCTATAAAAGTCGTACACAACTTGCTCTAAAAGGTTAGCCGACAACTGCCCATGACCTACCAAAATATTGCAATCTGGCACTAAATCCCGCACTTTTTTAGCAAAATCGTAGATGCTTTCTACCTTGTTATACAAAATAAAAGTTTGACCGCCTCGGTTTTTTTCGCGGGTTATAGCGTCCCGAAGTAATGCATCGCTAAACTCTGTTACATACGTGTTAATTGGCAGTCTGTTTTGCGGCGGAGTGCTTATTACCGAAATATCGCGAATACCCGACAAACTCATATGAAGTGTCCTTGGTATAGGTGTAGCAGATAATGTTAGTACATCCACCCTTGGATGTATTGTTTTTAGTTTTTCCTTGTCGTTTACACCAAACTTTTGCTCTTCGTCTAGTATTATAAGACCTAAATCCGCAAATTCTACGTCACCCGAAAGCATTCGATGAGTAGAACACAAAATATCTATTTTATGCTGTTTTAGTCTACTTAAAATATCTTTTGATTGCTTAGGAGTTTTAAACCTATTAAGAACTTCTACATTTACTCCAAAGTCCTGCATACGATTTTTTAATGTATTAAAGTGTTGTTCGCTAAGTATTGTTGTTGGTGCTAAAAATGCAACCTGTTTATTACACACAACTGCTTTAAAAGCTGCACGCATAGCAACTTCGGTTTTGCCAAAACCAACATCGCCACAAAGCAGTCTGTCCATAACCTTGGTGCTTTGCATATCTTTTTTTATCTCGGCTATTGCTGCAAGCTGGTCGGCTGTTTCGGTGTATGCAAAAGATTTTTCAAACTCTTTTTGAAGCATGTTGTCTTCGGCAAACGCAAAGCCCTTTACCGATTCCCTTTTAGCGTAAAGTTCTACTAAATTAAAGGCAAGTTTCTTTACACTTTCCTTAACTTTTTGTTTAACTTTTTCAAAATCTGAGCCGCCAATTTTAGATAACTTTTTAGGAGTTTCCGCACCCGAAAAACGATCTAGCAAATTCATTTGAGTGGTTGGAACATACAACTTATCGCCACCAAAGTAACGCACTACTACGTAGTCTTTAGTGCCGAGGCTACCTGTTAGCTGAGTTATTCCTTCGCACATACCAATACCATGCACGCTATGCACAACATAGTCACCTACTTTGGGCAAACTAAACACATTTTCGCGTGCAGCGGTTAGCTTTTTGTCGGATTCTTTAGCAAATAAATCCGCACTGCCAATAACAACAATATTGTCGTCTGGAAGTATAAAGCCATTAGGGTAACTGCTTTGAACAATAGCACTTTCGTCGGTTAATGCATCGGGAGTTATAACCTTAAAGTTAAAATACTCGCCACTTAAGTTTTTATAAAGCTGCCTGCAATATTTGCCCGCAAGCATGTACACACTTTGACCTCGGCTTTGCCATAAATCTAAATCTTTAACAAGCCCAGACGTGTCCTTTATGTACTTACTAACTGGCTTACTATTAAAATCTACTACCAGTTTTGGCTCAAAAAACCTATTAGCATTGGTAATTTTTTGAAAAACCACTGTTGTTATGTTTTTAATATCTTGCAGTATTTTTTCTTTGCTTATTACCGCATTTTTACGCTCGGCTATAAGCATTCCACTGCTATCTAGTTCTTTTAGACGAATAGTGTTTTCTTTATCTTGACTATCTAAAACATCGTAAATAAGTTTAGATTCGTCTATAAAACATACATAATCTTTTTGGCTATAAATTAAATAATCAAATATAGAATACGGCTTATCTATATAGCCCATAACCACATCTAGATTATTAGTATTTTGTGTTTCTAGCCTGGTTATAATATCATCTATTTGAGCATTAAAAACCACGCTGTCGTCTGGACTACTAAACTCCTTAGTTCTAAGTTTTTCTAGTCTTTTAATAATATTTTCTGATTTAGTATTATCCAAAAATATATTGGTAAAAGGACAAATTTTTATGCTTTGTAATTGTTTTGTAACTTTATTTTCGGTAGAAAGCATACTAATAGACTCAATTTGATCATCAAAATAATCTATACGCACACCAAAATCGTTATTACTAGCAAAAATATCTACAACTTCGCCACGACTGCTAAACTGCCCAGCTTCGGCAATTATATCGGTTTTTTGGTAGCCTATTTGGTTAAGTTTTTGCACCAAAACTTCTGGCTCTATACTTTGCCCAACTTTTAAACTTATAATATTTTCTAAAAAGTCCTTAGGGTTAGCACAAGGCGATAGCAAACTATCTGCCGTGGCTATAATTACATTTGCTTTTTTTGTAAAAATATTAAAAAATGCGTTGTTTCGCCCTATTGTATTTGTATTCGATTGAGATTTTTTGTAAATAAAACTATCAGGGTTGCTAGTAAATATAAAGTTACTAGTGCCAAGTGAATCAAAATATTCTTTATACTTAGTTGCTGCAATATAATCGCTAACTACATAAATTATATTTTGGCTACAAAAATTGCTTATAACCGGCTTTAAACTATTAACCACGCCAAAAGCCGAGCAAGAAATTTTTGCTCGGGTGGCATCAATTATTTTTTTAAAATTACTAGGAATGTTTTTCATTTAAGCTAATTATATTTTTGCATTAATTCTTGAAGAGTAGTGTCATTTACATAATCCAAAACCGCACTTACTCCCAAGTTTTTAGCGTTCATTGCTTTGCTATTTTTAGGCACTTTAGAAAGCACAAAGTCCGCTAAATCTTGGTTTACTTGTGGCTTTCCTATACCAATTTTAAGCCTTGCAAAGTCGTTACCTATTTGATTGCAGATGCTCTTTAATCCGTTGTGCGTTCCCGCTGAGCCGCTAGGTTTAATCCTAATACTGCCTGCAGGTAAATCGATATCGTCCACAACAACCAAAATATCTTGACAATTAGCCTTTAACTTAGTTAGTACACTTTTTACACACTCGCCGCTATTGTTCATGTATGTTGTTGGCTTTACAAAATATACCTTTTGCCCGCTTATGTTACCTTCATAAATTATACCACTGCATTGCTGTTTGGCTTTGGTTATGTTATTCGAGTTTAAACAATCGTCCACCACCATAAATCCCATGTTATGGTAAGTATTTTCGTACTCTTTACCTATATTGCCAAGTCCAAATATTATCTTCATTTTATACCCTTAATGTTTTATTAGGCTCTAGTGTGTAGTCCGCTTTAAGATAAACCCCAGCAAAAAGTGAACAGTTATCGCCAACACTTGCACCAGCACCAATTTTGACATCGCTTGTAACGCTACCTAAACACTTGCAGCAAACACCAATGTTTGCATCTTTTGCTAGTTTTGCATTTATAAGAATACTATTTGTGCCAATTTTGCCGCCAAAAATAGTGGACGAATTATCTACAATTACATTTGCCGAAATAATAGTTTCCTCCCCTATTACACTTTTATTAACAACAGAGGAATTTAAGCCGACAATAGCGTTATCTTTAACCACGCTACCAATTATTTTTGCACCCGATTTTATAATAGCATTTTCGCCAATAACACTATCACTTACAACGCTGCCCGCATAAACTTTGGCATTTTTTGATATTTTGCTGTTAGATATTTTTGTAAATGGCTCTATAGTAGCTCCGGCATCTATACAAGACATGCTATCTATAAATGTATGCTGTGGGCTTACAATATTTACGCCATTTTTTAGGTGAAAGTTTATTATGCGGTTTTGCAAAATGCGAGATGCCGTAATAAGCGAATCCACATCTTTAACCCTCGTCATTTCGCCCGCTAAGTTATCAAACTTATTAACGCTATAAAGCCCCAACGCGGACTTTATATAGCTAGTTTTAAAAACATAAGCACGGGTAAAATTTACAACCGGCAAATCTTTTTTTATAGCAAAGTCTACAAGCTCGTTTACACCGCTTGCGGTAATTAGCGGTGTATCACTAAAAAGAACTAGCGTATATTCGCTATTTTTTAAAAGCGGCCTAATGGTATCTAAAATTTCGTCCTCGTTATTTAGGCTTGCAAGAGTAGGTTTAACCGGGCATGCTCTTGCTACCCAGTTATACATACTTGCCCCCACTAAATTTATATCGTAGGACTTTTTGCTAAAATTGCCACTGTCTACAAGTAGAACTATGGCATCTAGGTTATTGTTATTGGTTTTTACAGAAACTTCGGTTTCTTCTAATAATTCGTACATACTCATATCCTTATTTTATACATACCAATAATTTTTGTCAAATTATTTAAAAGTATAATTAATAGATATAATTAATAAATAATTGAGTAACAAAAAATACGCTAACTTGCAGCGTATTTATTTTTAAGATTGCTCATTATAATTTATTATTTATTCTTTTTTGTTTAAAGTAGTCTGTAATAAGCAAGGTGCATTCGTTTTGTAAAATGCCGCCAGTAATTACAGTTTTATGATTAAGGCCAGCCCTTTCGTTAATTTCTTCGCTAGATAAAATATTTCCTTTAGCATCGCTTTTGGCATACGCTCCAAAATATAAATGCTCTAACCTTGCATTTAAAATTGCTCCCATGCACATAGCGCAAGGCTCTAGGGTTACATATATATCGCAGCCAATAAGCCTAAAATCCTTTAATTTTTTGCACGCCTTGTTTATAGCCAGTATCTCGGCATGGTAAGTTGCACTACTATGTTCGCGTTTGTTATAAGCTTTGGCAATCATTTTGTCATTTTTTACTATTACCGCACCAATTGGAACTTCGTCCTTTTTGTATGCCTTTTTAGCTTGTTTTAGTGCTTCTTGCATAAATTCCATAAATTTTACTCTATCTATCTTTGTAGCTATTATATATATTATAGCATTTAATTAAGCAGTTTAGCAAATCTTTATTTTTGTTATAAATATTTTTTATTTGGCTTGCTGGGTATGGGTGGCTAAACTTATCTTCGCCAAGTTCTATTGTAAGAGCAGGTATACCTAAAGTAACGCACCAATCCTTGTACCCACCGCTACTAATATGCTGTGTGGGCTTTATAGTGTAACCTGTACTTGATGCAAAAACTTCTGCCATTTGCTTATCTCTTAAATACTCCTTAGCGTTTTGAAAAAAATCAAAATAAATTTCTTCGCCCTTTAAATGATAACTTATAGTTATAAAGGGATTAAGGTTAAGTGTTAAATTTTTTAAAGCTTGCACTTCGCTTTCGCTCTCTGGCACATAGCCATAAAAACCTTGGCTAGAAGGCTCGTGAGTTTTGGTAAATTTATTATTCCAATTAGCGTTAAAGTTGTTGTTTAAATCCACCCCATTAGCGTTTGCTTTATACAAAGTAAAATTTGTACTTTTGTTAATATTAATTAGTTTTTGCTGAAGGTCGGCACTTAAATATTTTATTCCTTTTATAACAATATCTGCACCATCTGGATTAACTGTGGGAACAAAGCAAATATTAAAATCTGGTAAAGTTTTGACACTATTTACATAATCAACTAAGTCTGTTATTTGCTTTACAACAAGTTCGGTAGATAAATACTCCCTTGCATGTATGCCCGCCGTAACAACCGCCCAATTATTACTATCATTAAACATAAAAAACACGCCGTACAGGTTTTTGCCCAAAGCGGACTTACCTATAACACGCGTGCTTACGTATTTATTATTTAAATTATTAACAAAATTTTTTAAACTAATATAATCCATGGTATATAATAGTTAAAAAAATCAACTTTTGTTACTTTTTTACTACAAGCCCAGTCCAGTTAAAAGCACTCCTACCCACTCGTAAACAAAGTATGCTGCAAAAAGTGCATAACAACAAACAGCTAAAACAATTTTGTTGCGGCTAGGCTTGCCGTCCTGCTCCGTTTTATAATTTGGATTAAATACATCTAGATTTACGCTTATGTTTTGGGTAGTTTCCACTTCCCCAGTGGTACTTGTATTAACTACAACACTAGCACTTGCAAGTTTTTGTTCTTCACCATTTTGCGTAGTGGAGTTAATTTTATCGCTTTCTTTTTTAAGGCTTTTGGTTACGCTTACAATAATAAGCACACCAACAATTGCATAAATTACACCCAAAAACAATGTTAGTGCAATTTGCCCCCAGCTTGGTACTTCGTAAATAATTTCGCCATTACTTGCCCCACCGCTTAAAACCCATGTAATGGTTATTGCAATAAAGTTATTAAAGAAGTGCACAAGTATTGTTATCCAAATATTTCGTGTTTCCCACGCAATGTAGCCTAGCACAAAACCTAGTATAAGTTGATGCACTGTTTGATCGGGGTTGCCGTGCATAAGCATAAAGCCAATAGAACTAACCGATATACCTATCCACTTGTTAAAACCTCTAAAGCTGTTTAATATAACACCTCTAAAAAGTAGTTCCTCACAAAAAGCCGGTACTATGCAAATAGTAACAATACTTAAGCACCAGCTTCCAAAAGTGCTGATGTCTGTGCCCGAAGAACCGCTAGAATAACCAAATTTTTCTAAAATTGACATAAAGCCACTGGTTAAATTAGTAAATAGCCATAGACAAACCAAACTTATACCTAGTGCACTTGAAATTATTTTTACATTTACTTTTTTGTTAAGATTGTTAGCTTTAACAACATCGGTTTGTTTAAAGTAACTAACAATAATTACAGCAACCACAAATAGTGCTTCTAATAGTACACTTAAAAAACTGTACATAAACGTATTTAACCTAATATGTTTTGGAATAAGCGAAATTAGTAAAATAAATATAAACTGCAGTGCAATAAAAAGTATGCCTGCAATTGCTCCGTCGGTTATATCGTAACCTTCTCGTTTTGTTAAGTCTTTCATAATTTTCCTTTTTTAATTTATGGTTATTGTTTTACCCAGTTTATTTTGATAGCTAAGTAGTACCATTAAATGGGTTTTATTTGCAATAGTTAATTCGTCCATAACGCGGCTGTAAGCTACTTCTGGAAGATTGCTATTTTGACTAATATGCGACAACACTACAACTTTGGTACTATGCGATGCAAGACGCACACACGCCCTTGCACATTGATCGTTAGAAAGGTGTCCGCAATCCCCAGATATTCGACTTTGGAGAATCCTTGGATACCCGCAAGATGCAAGCATTTCTAAATCGTGATTACACTCTAAATATACTACTTTGCAGGTTTTTAGCATTTCTATTTGGTAATCGGTAATAATTCCAAGGTCGGTGCATATTCCGAGTTTACCGCCGCCAGATGATAAAATAAAACTAGCACAACTAACGCTGTCATGAAAATTTTCTAGTGCTGTAACGGTAAAATCTCCTACCGAAAATGGCATATTATATTCAAAAAAATGCACGTTATCAAAATTTGCCAAAGCTAAATATCTTTTAGTTATTTTTTGCCAAACCCAGCTATTTGCCCAAACTTTAATATGCGGACATTTTTTTAAAAGGCTTTCTAGCCCAAAAACATGGTCGCTATGTTCGTGAGTAATTAGTACGGCATCTATATTTTCCGCCGAGGATTCTAATAGTTTTAAATTAGAGTTTAAATTACGATAGCTTATACCGACGTCTACTAAAATTTTAATATTTGATTCTACAAACGTGCAATTACCCTTGCTGCCCGAGGTTAAATTTGTAACTTTCATAGTCGTATTTTAGCACAAGTTGTAAGTTAAATCAATTATAATGTAACAAATAAAAATAACTGTATACACACTAGCTTAATGTATGCTAAAGTTGTATTCAATTTGGCTATATTTTGTTTAAATAATCAAAAACGCACATAGTGTATAGCAAAACTATCATTCTACATACCCAATAACATTAGAGCCCGATAGCCAACCGTTAAAAAATGCCTTTAGATCTTTATGGGTAGATTTTTCCATAATTTTAATAAAACCTTGTTCGTCGGCAATTTTGTACTTATACTCTTTAAAATAGTCGCCTAATGCATTTATTAACTTGTTTTTACCAACAACCTCACGCAAGGTGTCAAGCATTATAACCCCTTTTACATACACCATGTAGGTATACTCGTATTCGGTGGCGTACTTATTTACGGGCAAATTCATGCTGGTGTTTACCTTGCCGCTTAAGCTAGATATAACATCTACATAAATAAGGTAACTAGCTGTTGCATCCCTTACAAGTTCGGTGTAGTTTATGCCGTACTCTCCGTGCTCTTCAAAAAATAAACAGGTGCTGTATTCTGCCAAGCTTTCGTCTAGCCATGCACTTTCAATTTGGTTGTTCCCAACCATTCCGTACCACCACTGATGTGCAATTTCGTGGACTATAACCTTTTTGTACTCCTCTTCTTCGGTAACCGAATCACTTATCGTAACAAAATTAGGATACTCCATGCCTCCTTGCATAAATGCAGATTTTGCAACAACTAAACTACTATATGGATACTTTCCAAATTTATTATTAAAAAAGTTTACTGCTTTTTTTGCTATTTCTAAGTTTTCTGCTATATCGCCGTCGCCTTTGTAGCCGACATAAGTTACATTTGTATTACCCACTTTTGAACTTGCCGCCTCGCCGCTAGAGGTTATAATTGCCGCAAAATCTCGAACCGCAAGTGCATTAAACTTGTATGTATTACCCTCTACCACGCGGCTGCCAGATGCATAACAATCGTAACCTACAGGGCAAGTTATATTAACCGAGTAGTTTGCACAATCGCTTACAAATGGGTCGCCGGTGGAATAGTATGGATTAGCTTGCCAGCCCTCGTTATAGGCACAGACTATTGGGTAAAAGTTTCCTAAATTTATTAGGTGCTTGTAATAGCCTAACCTATGTGTGCAATTGGCAAGAGTTACGGTGTATTCCATATCTAGTTCTATTTTATTGCCGTCGGCAAGCGGGCTGGACAAATTAATTTTTAAAATATCTGTATCCTCGCCCGCAAACTCAAAATTAGCTGAATTTCCGCGTTCGTTTACTTTTTCTATCAAAATATCGCCATAGCTATCACCGTTAGGAAAGCAACTTGCCTTTGTTAAGTTTGTATACGGCTTAATGGTAGCATCTTCTCTAAATGCCCGTGCGTATAAGTGTAGGCAAATGTCGTTAAGGTCTGTGCCTGTGCGGTTAATATACTCTATCTTTTGGCTTGCAGAAACGCTAACGCCGCTCTCTGCCGCTGTAACACTAGCATTTACCCAGTAATTAGACAGCTTGCGGCTAACTTTTTTAAGTTCGCTTGTAAAAGCTCCGCACGCCGCACATATACCAAGAACAGCACTAACCGAAATTATAAGCGATAAACTTATAACAAGTGCTAACTTTTTGCCACTAAGCTTTTTATCTTTAATTTTTTTGGTTTTAAATTTTTCTATAAATTTTTTCATTAAAAAACATACCTCTCTAAAAGGTATGCTTAAGTTTGATAGATTATGAAAAGGCAAAGAAGAAAACCCCTCAGTCAGCCCTTGGCTGCCAGCTCCCCTTGTGTAGACTTTTATCTGTTCTTATAATGTTTCGTTGGGGAGCCCTTAGCAAGTTAGATTTTACTATGGCGTAAATTTAAAAAGATTTGATGCCAGAAATTGGTATAAGATGAGTGCATACAAAAACCCCACGCGAGGATTTTACTAAAACGTAAATGACGACGTGTGGGGTTTTATGTATAAACGAAGTATTGTGTTAATTTATGGCGTCAAACGGTCGGGCCCGCGGAAAATAAACATAGCCTCCTTAATACTAGCTAGCTCTAATAAGTTGACAGTAATGCGGTCTAGGCCTAGGCCAAAGCCACCGTGTGGTGGGCAGCCGTATTTAAAGAACTGCAAGTAAAACTCTACATCTTTGGCTAAGCCCTTTTCTTCTGCTTGGGCTTTTAAAATGTCGTAGCGATGTTCACGCTGTGCACCCGTTGTAATTTCCAACCCTTTCCACATAAGGTCGTAACCTTGTGGTATACCGTCCTTTCTCATATGGTAAAATGCACGCTTTTTTGCACCAAAATCGGTTACAAACAAAAACTCGTGATTATATGCGTCCTTAGCAAATTGTGCACATAGCCTTTCACCTTCGGTAGAAAGGTCGTCTTGTTCGTCTGCTGGAACATCTAAACCATACCTAGTATGCAGTTCTTTATATAAATCAGCAAGTTTAATACGAGGGAAAGGAAGCGTTGGCACAACAACTTCTACCCCAAATAAATCTTTAATTTGGTCGCCGTACTTATCTTTTACTGCTTTTAGTGCATAGGTAAGCATTTCTTCTTCCATTTTCATAACGTCTTCGAAGTTTTCTATATTAGAAAATTCCAAATCGAAGCCTGTAAATTCGGTTGCATGCTTTCTAGAATGCGATTTTTCCGCTCTAAACACTGGTCCACACTCAAAAATACGTCCAAAACCTGCACTCATCGCCATTTGCTTGTAAAATTGTGGGCTCTGAGCAAGGTACGCATCGCGTTCGAAGTAATCCACCTTAAAAACTTCCGAACCGCTTTCCGACGCAGCACCTATTAGTTTTGGGCTATGGATTTCGATAAAATCGCGGTCTGCCAAAAATTTACGCATAGCATAGGTAAGCTCGGTTTGAACTTTAAACATAAGCAAATTTTTGTCCTGACGAAGGTCTAGCCAGCGGTAATCTATGCGTTGGTCTATACTGCTATCTTCGGCTATAGGATTAACTTCTGCTGTGCTTGTTATACTAACATTTTTTACAAGTACTTCCCTTCCGCCCATTTTAACATGTTCGTTTAGTACAAGCTCGCCAGTTACAAACACAGTTGCACCGGGAAGTAGGTGACTAAAAACTTCTCCAACTTCGGGATGCTCTACTTTGTCCACAAAAAGTTGAATTTTAGCAGAGTAATCTTTAACCACTACAAACTGCATATTTTTTTTGTCGCGGATAGTTTCAATCATTGCGTTAAACTTAACCTGCCCTGGGGTTAGTTTACTAATTTCAGTAATCATAATATCTCCTAAAATAATACTTTAAATTGCTTTAATCTAATGTTTATTATACAACGCTAAAAGTAAATTTTCAAGCAAATGAATAAATATTGTAATTTATTGTTTACGCAAAAAAAAGTTACAAAACAACTCTGCCTTTTCTTTAGGTTATAAAAACACAATAACCAAAAAAAGCCGCTAATATTTAGCGGCTTTACTTTTTTATTATTCTTTAGAACTCTGCAAATAATATTCGGTAGTTATTTGCGATGCGATTGATGTAAGACCATGCAATCTATAAGCCTCTTTATGCGGACAACATCTACCATTTTCAGTTGGAAGCTTGGTTGTAAATAAGTTATCGTCTAATATGCAAACCTCTTTAATTAAATATTTTTGGTCAATGTTAAGTGCCGAAATAATTTCGCTTGCACTAGTATTATTAATGTAGTTAAAAAAATCCTTTTCCATATCTTTAAACGAAATTATTTCTTCGCCTAAACTAATAAGTTTTATGTTTACAATGTTAATCAAACTAATAATACTTACATTATACTTTTGTGCAAGTTCGGTTAATCCTAGTTTTTTATTTTTGCTTGTAAGTGTACTATTATATTTAGACTTCATTGAGTCCTTTATTTCTAAAGCTTTAATATATTCGTTACTTGTTAATAATTTTAAATTATCTACTATTTTTGTGTCTAAACTTTCTTTTTGTTCATAAATAAAATTTTCTATTTCGATTTGTTGATCTTTAGGTAAATTAACAAGTGCTGCAATTACCCTATCCTTTCTAAAATCTGTATTATCTAAAATCTTTGCCATAAAAACTCCTTAATCCTATTGCTTATATATTTATATAATACATCTAATTAGTAAAAATTTCAATATTAAAATTAAAAATAATCTAACTATTTATAATTTTATAAAATGATAGGATTAAACTTGTAACATAATTAGCATAATTTTAATACTATATACTAAGCGGCATTAAAACCGCAAATAACATAAGGAGGAAAAAATATTGGCAGAAATTAATAACAGTGCAGAAAGCAAGTTTACAGTTGGTTCTTCTAGTACAGTTAATACAGTAGTTAGTAATACTTTACCAATAGACTTTATTAATGATACTGGACTAACTTTAACCAAAACTGCTAACCCTACAACTTTTTTACCCGGCGAAATTATAGATTATACTGTAACAATAACCAACAATAGCAGTAACTGGCTAAGCGGCGTTAGAATTATTGATAATCTTGGCGGCGGAAATTTAGCTTATGTAGTTGGTAGCGGCACATTAACTGTAGGCTCTCTTACTTATCCAGTAACACCTGTTGCAACTAACCCACTAACCTTTACCCTTCAACAACTAAACGTTGGGCAAAGCATGACGCTAAAATACAAAGGTCAAGTTATATTTAACTTACCATCAAGCGTTACTAGCATTACCAATAGTGTAAACGGTATAGGTTATACATCTACCGGAACTATTACTGGCAGCACTTCTTCTACAATACAAAAAAAAACTAATCCCGGACTAGGTTTTGTAAAATCCGCATCTGTAGTAAGCGTAACACCTAATCAGTCATTTAACTACTATCTTGCCTTAACTAATGGAGGCTTGGAAGTTATAAATATAAATAGTATAACAGACGATTTACCAAACAACTTTACGCTTACTAGCGTTAAGTTAAAAATTGGTTCTAACCCAGAAACAACTCTTACAAGCAGCCAGTATACACTTGGCAGCGGAAATTTACTTACTATTCCTTCGGGAAGTGGTCCTACTATTACTGTACCTGCTGGCGGCACTACCCTAGTAACGCTAACTGGCTACTTTAGCTAAAACAAAAGAAACTATATAAACCACCTCTTAAAATGACAAAGCACTGCAAATTTGCAGTGCTTTTTATATTTTTAAATGCAATTATTTAAATTTTAAGCATAAAATACGATTGATTATAATAGCCCATATATGTAAAATTTAGCTCAAAAATAAATAATAGCTTAAATTGATTTACAAAAGTTTTTTATTTTCTTACAATAAGTTACATATAATAAAAGTAAAGAAATTTTAAGGATGATTAATGAAAAAAGTTATAACCTACAAAAGTGGAAACAAAATAATAGAAAAAACTACCGACTACATACCTTTTAGGTACATTTGGGCAATACTTATAAGCATTGCAGAAACCGCTGCAATTATCGGTATAGTAATAGCACTAACCTACTTAGTTCCATACTTTTTTGTGGCGGTTATACTTACACAAGTCGGCTGCGTACTAAATGTTATAGCACGTGACGATAACCCCGACTACAAAGTACCTTGGTTATTATTTATTATATGTGTGCCAGTTATTGGCTTTATGATGTACTTTATGTTTTATAGCCGAAAACTTAAACGCAAATATATAAAAAGGCTAAAAGAACTAACATCTTGCAGATACAAAAAAGACGATACTACCACTTTAAACGAACTTAAAAATACCAGCATATACGCATATAATCAAGTAAACATGCTTTTAAAAACTTCGGGCACTCATGTATTTACCGATACATCGGTTACCTACTATAATAGTGGCGAAAAAATGCAAAAAGCCATGCTAGAAGCCCTAAAAAGTGCAAAAAACTATATATTTTTGGAATATTTTATAATTGATGAAGGAATTTTTTGGCGAAGCATATTAGACATTTTGCTAGACAAAGTTAAGCAAGGTGTAGAAGTTAAATTAATTTACGATGATGTTGGCTGCATGAAAACACTTCCCGGCAATTATTATAAAAAACTAAATAAGCTAGGCATATCTGCCACCATGTTTTCACGCCTTAAGGGGCAAGCCGATAACGAATTTAATAACCGCAATCACCGCAAAATTTTGATTATAGACGGCGTTGTTGGCTTTACTGGAGGCATTAACATTGCCGACGAGTACATAAACGAAAAAGAGCGTTTTGGACACTGGAAGGACGTTGGCGTAAAGCTATGCGGCTCGGCAGTAATGGAGCTGACACAAATATTTTTAACTGACTTTGGTATAAGCCAAAAAGAAAAGCCAAATTTTGATAAATATTTTAAGCTTGCTCTTGCCGCAAATTTTAATAATATGCTCGTAACCCGCAGCCAAGGCGTAGCCGAAGTTGATAGTTTAACAGATAAACTACCTAATGCTAATAATGGTGTATGCGAGCAGAAAGACTACCAAATTAATAATGGCTTTGTTGTTCCATTTGGCGACGGTCCAAAGCCAATTTACCCAACAAGAGTTGCAAAAAATATTATTATAAATATGTTAGGCACTGCCAAAAAATATGCTTACTTTACAACGCCGTATTTAATTATAGATAACGAGATGTGCTCGGCACTAGAAAACGCAGCACTGCGTGGCATAGATGTCAAAATTATTGTGCCCCATATACCAGACAAAAAAATAATATTTGCTATGACAAAAAGTTACTACCCTAGGCTTATAAACGCGGGCGTTAAAATCTACGAATATCTACCGGGGTTTATCCACGCAAAAACCATGGTGATAGACGGCGAAACTGCAATTGTTGGGACAATAAACCTAGACTACCGAAGTCTAGTGCATCATTTTGAAAACGGCGTTTATATGCACCGCTGCCCTTGCATACAAGATATATCTGCAGATATACAAAATACACTGTCTTGCAGCAAGCAAATAGAATCTACCGACTTAAAAAACCGCCCTCTACGAAGATTTTTTAATAGCGTCCTTAGAATTTTAGCTCCGTTAATGTAAAAACTTAATAAATAATTATTTTTTTAATAGTTTAAGCGTAAATGTAAAAATTTCTAAATAATAACGCAGTTTTTACAAAATAGATAATAAACAATTTTTATTTGCAATACAAAAGCCTCACAAATAGTGAGGCTTTATTTATTTTCTTAAATCAAAAATTAAAAATAGGTAATATATTACTTTTTATGTTTACAATTTATAATAATCATTATTTATTATCTTATACTAATAATTAATATGGTTTGTAATTAGCCTTACACTATCATTCTCATTAATTTTTCCCACCGTGTCAAAAATTTTTACCAACGCCTCGCTTGTCAAATTTTTTGTAAAGTATACTTTAGATGCCATAATCATTTTTTTATTTTTAATTCTAAAATGTCAAAATAAATATTATAAATTAGTTTTATTTCAAAAATTTTATTTATTTTTTGTTGCAAAACTGATTGACAATGTGGTGTAAGTTTGTTATTATATATACGCATTTTAAAAATGCAACCGTCCTTGGGGGTATAGCTCAGCTGGCTAGAGCACCTGCCTTGCAAGCAGGGGGTCAGCGGTTCGAATCCGCTTACCTCCACCAA
>CAMRVD010000016.1 GCA_947054085.1 uncultured Clostridia bacterium
CCCCCCCCCCCCCCCCCCCCCCCCCCCCCCCCCCCCCCCCCCCCCCCCCCCACAAGAAAAACAAAATATATAGGAGACAAATGTATGAAAAAATTTTTTACAACAATTATGGCATTTATGCTAATTGTTCCTGCACTAATGTTTGTTGGTTGTGGACCAAAGGATCAAACAGAAACTCAAACCCCTGGTACTAAGCAATTACAAGTAAGCTTTGGCAGAAAATATTGTGTTGGCATGAATTTTGCAGATGGATTGCCAGTAGTAGAAGTGGTTGAGGGCAGCACCAAAACAGCAGTTTCTAGTGCTAGTTACAATGTAACGGGATTTAATAGCGAGACCGCCGGAACAAAACAAGTTACTGTTAGTTACAATGGCTTAAATGTTACTAAACCAGTAGAAGTTTTAAGTGTAGATAATTATGTTTCGTATATTAAAACAGAAACTATTGACAACATTACAAGCACCAGTAATCTAAACTTAGAAGCTGCAACTTTGCCAACAGCAGAGCTTAATTTTGACCTTAATACAATACAAGTAATTATAACTTATAGCGATAATATTGGCACGAGGGTTTATTCTAACCAATCTGTATGTTTACTTGTTAGGTTTGATGCTGATACAATAATCGAGTATAGATGGCTAGATAAAACTAACAAAACTATTTATGTAAAAACACTGGATACTAGTACAAGCAACTTTACTTATACTAAAGCAACGTATCCTTCTTTAACCGATGCTGCAATCCACCTTTTAGATGATAATGTGCAAAATGGTTTAGTTAGCGAAACATTAACACCCGAAAACTTACAAAGATATGCTCTATCTTTTGTAGATTTAGACTTGTCTTATGCATACATGATTTTAAATAATGGTGGAGCACTTTATGATATATTTAATGACAATAATGCAAATTATCAAGTAAGTGTAACCGCGGAAGGTAATGTAAAACTTGCTAATGGAACAGACTTTGTTATCGTAGACAAAAACTTTAGAATTGTAGAATCAAACAATTTATTGTATAATAAAAATTTTGATGCCTCAACTTTAGAACTTTTAAATTCGTATAAAACAGATAGTAATTTTAATCATTAATATTTTAAATTTATTAAAGCTACAGACCTAGGTTTGTGGCTTTTTTTATTTGGTATAATTTGTTTTTATATTTTGTCATAAATTTGTTG
Organism: uncultured Clostridia bacterium; assembly: GCA_947054085.1. Lineage (GTDB taxonomy): Bacteria > Bacillota > Clostridia > Christensenellales > UBA1242 > RGIG4790. Next base: position 1,182 of record CAMRVD010000016.1, read on the forward strand.
ACAAGTGGAGATAATAAGAATAAACTATAATTAGTCAAAGAAAGTCAAACTTAATTTTGACGTATTGCAAAAACTATTTTGCAATTTAATTAATTATAAATTTTTATTTATTATCAAACATAAGTCATTTTACAGTTATACGAACGTAAACGGAGGAGCATATGAGGATTGCAGACATAATAGAGCAGTTTATATTAAGTGCTATGCAAGAGGACAATACCATAGAAATTAGTCGAAATAGTTTGGCGGACTACTTTGGTTGTGCACCTAGTCAAATAAATTATGTTTTAGAAACACGGTTTACCTTGGACCGCGGCTACAAAAAAGAAAGTAAACGCGGTGGTGGCGGATTTATTAAGATAGACCGAATTAGTGCGGATACTAGCGACAGTACCAGGCTTATTATAGAAAGTGTAGGAAGTGAACTTACATTTAGGAGAATGAGCCAAATTTTGGATCGTTTAAAGCAAGATAAAATAGTATCTAAGCGCGAAGTAAATTTGGTTAAAGCAGCGTTAAGCGACGATGCATTAAGTTTGCCAATACTATCTACCGAAAAACTAAGGGCAAATGCTTTTAAAAGTGTATTAATAGAGCTAATCAGCGAAAAGGAGGGCAAATAATGTTTTATTCTCCTTTTGATAACGCGGTTAGTGGGCTTAATAAAATAAAAAACGAAATTGCGGACGAAAAATTATTTTTTGGTGAAGACCTTGTTTGTAAGCGATGTAAAACTCGGCTTAGCGACCTACTGGAAACCGGATATGTTGGTTGCGAAGATTGTTATAGTTTGTTTGAAAAAGATGTTTTGCCTATGATTTATGATTTTCATAAAGCTGTGAGGCACACAGGTAAACGTCCCGAAATTATCGAAACTAAGGCAGCCAAACAAAAGCAAATAGAAGAACTTTTAAAGCGTCAAGCCGAAGCTTCGGCTAGCGAAGATTACATATTGGCACAGTCTATTAAAGAAAAAATAGAAGAACTAAGGAGAAAGTAGAGATGCAAAAGGATTATAGTTCTATAGTTGTTTCTAGCAGAGTTAGGCTATCTAGATGCTTACAAAATGTACCTTTTCCTAGTAGAATGAATGCAGCAGACGGTGCTAAGATTATAGGTAAAGTTTATAACGCTATTAAAGATGCAGACGAGTTTACTGTTTATAAAATGAGCGAGATTTCTAAAAATGATGCCTATATTTTGCAAGAAAAGCATTTAATTAGTCGCGATTTAATAGAAAATCGCGAAAGCGGCGGTGCTTGTATAAACCAAACAGAAACACTTTCTGTTATGATTAACGAGGAGGACCATATCCGAGAGCAATGTATGCTTGCTGGTCTTAATTTAGATGCCGCGTACAAACTGATTAATAAAGTAGACGACCAAATTTGCAAAAAATTGGAGATTGCATATAGTAATGGCCTTGGTTTTTTAACCAGTTGCATAACAAATGTTGGTACAGGTTTAAGAGGCTCGGTTATGTTATTTTTGCCAGCTCTTACGCTTTCTGGTAAAATTACAGGTATAATTGAACATTTAAAGAAAAACGGCATGGCTGTTCGTGGTGCATATGGCGAGGCTACTGATTATTTAGGATATTTGTATCAGATTTCTAACGAAAGAACACTTGGTAAAACCGAGGCTGAGTATATAAGTTTAATTACAAGTTTAGTTACACAAATTTGCGATTTAGAAGTAGACGCTCGTAAAGAAATACTCTTAAATAGAGAAAGCGAAGTTAAGGATATTGTTTATAGGGCGTTTGGGGTACTAACTAATTGTTATCTATTATCTTGCGAAGAGTTTATGCGTCTTATTGGCGAAATTAAAATGGGCATAGCACTAAATATTGTTAGAATGAAGGACAATTACATTGTAGATAAACTTTTAGCTACTTGTACTCCTTACAATTTGTGTAATTTAGCGGGTAATATTACAACCACCGAAGAAGAGCAAAAATACAGAGCCGTTTATGTTAGAAAAGTTTTACTTAGCAATAGAATAAAATAATAAAGTTATTGTAAAAATTAGCAATAAGCATAATTTACTATTAATTAAAAGGTTAAAATATATTAAGGAGATATTATTATGAATTTTTCTATGACTCGCAATGCAAAACTTGCACTGGATAACAGCGTTAAGTTTGCAAGAAGTTTAGATAATTATCAAGTGGGTACAGAGCACCTGCTTTATGGTCTTGCAAGTGTAACTTCTAGTATGGCAAGTAAATTACTTGCAGAGCAAGGGGTGACTGCCGAACTTGTTGCAGATTATATTACAAAAAAAGGTTCTAACGATAATAGTGTACGCGGTGTTATGGAGTACTCGCCAAGAGTAAAAAATATAATAGCCGCTGCCGCAGATATTGCTGTACAAGTTAATACTATGTATATTGTTACCGAACATCTTTTGTATGTGCTATTGGTAGATAGTGGTAATCAAGCGTGCTCTATTATAAAAAACCTTGGGGCGAATTATGTTGCTCTTCGTAATCGTACCTATCAGTCGATTACCGGTGGTGAAGTAGACCCAACTTTAGATAAGGGCAATAACTATAAGACAGATAAAGCTATAAAAAATAAAAGTCAAATAGAAAATATTAATGCCAATTTGCCAGAAGTTCTTAAAGATATGGGCGTAGACATAACGGCACGTGCCAAAGCTGGCAAAATGGATCCCGTTATTGGCAGAGAAAAGGAAACCGCAAGGATTATCGAAATACTTTGTCGCAAAACAAAAAATAATCCAGTACTTATTGGCGAAGCTGGTGTTGGTAAATCGGCTGTGGTAGAAGGCTTAGCTCAGGCTATAGTTAAAGGCGAAGTGCCAGAGTTGCTTAAAGGCAAAACAATCTTTAGTTTTGAAATTGGCTCGCTTATGGCTGGCACTAAGTTTCGTGGTAGCATGGAAGAAAAATTAAAAAATGCCATAGAAGCCATTATTTCTAACAAAAATATTATTGTTTTTATAGACGAAATTCATATGCTTGCTCAAGCTGGCGGTAAAGACGGAGAAATTGGACCAGCAGACATGCTTAAGCCATATCTCGCTCGTGGAGAAATGCAGACAATAGGAGCAACCACTACCGACGAGTATCGTAAGTTTATAGAAAAAGACAAGGCTTTAGAGCGAAGATTTCAGCCAATTCAAGTTGGCGAGCCGTCCGAAGAAGATACTATCAAAATTTTAAAAGGTTTAAAAGATAGTTACGAAGCCTTTCATAAAATTAAGATAACCGACGAAGCAATAGAGGCGGCGGTTAGTTTAAGTGTTAGATATATTATGGATAGGTCGCTTCCAGATAAAGCCATAGACTTAATTGATGAAGCTAGCAGTAAGGCAAAAGTGGGAGCAAGCAATATACCTCCAGAAATAAAAAAGCTAGATGACGAAATTAAACAGTTAGAAATTCAAAAAGCAGAAGCTAGTCGAACCGAGGATTACGAACGTGCTAACGAATGTAAAGCAAATATTGCACTGCTTAATGAGCGAAGAGAAAATATGCGATCTAATTGGCTTAAGGTAAACGATGGACAAATGGGCAAAATTACTGCAGAAGATATTGCCGAAGTGGTTAGTAGTTGGACAAATATACCTGTTACAAAACTTACCGAAACCGAAAAAGATAGGCTAATTAATTTAGAAAAGTTACTTCATAAGCGTGTTGTTGGTCAGGACGAAGCTGTAGTTGCTGTGTCTAAGGCAATTAGGCGTGCAAGAGCGGGTTTAAAAGACCCTAAACGTCCAATTGGCTCGTTTATCTTTTTAGGGCCTACAGGCGTTGGTAAAACCGAGCTTACAAAAGCACTAGCCGAAGCTTTGTTTGATGACGAGAATTCGGTAATTAGGTTAGATATGAGCGAATATATGGAGGCTCATTCGGTATCTAAACTTATAGGTGCTCCTCCGGGCTACGTTGGTCACGACGACGGAGGGCAGCTAACCGAACAAGTAAGACGAAAACCTTATAGTGTAGTGCTTTTTGACGAAATAGAAAAAGCACATCCAGATGTGTTTAATATTCTGCTTCAAGTTTTAGATGACGGTAGGCTTACAGATAGTCAAGGCAGAACTGTAAGTTTTAAAAATACTATTATAATACTTACCAGTAATGTTGGGGTGGCTGATCTTCCTAAAAACACGGCTGGACTAGGGTTTGGCACTTCTAGCAACGATAATAAGAATTCTAATACTAAAGAGTTGCTTACAAAAGCACTTCAAAATAAGTTTAAACCAGAGTTTTTAAACCGTATCGACGTTGTTGTTATATTTGATTGGCTAACTAAAACCGATATAGAAAAAATTGCCAATATTATGATAACTAATGTAAATAAAAAGCTAGAAAGCAAACATATTACTTTAAAGTTTACCAATGGTGCTATGAAAGAAATTTTTGAAAAAGGCTATAGTAATACTTATGGTGCAAGACCACTAAAAAGGTTTATCGAGCAAAGTATAGAGGATAATTTAGCCGAAGAAATACTTATCGGTAATATTTCCGAAGGTGACGAGGTTACAGTTGGATGTACCAGTGGCAAATTTACATTTAAATCCAATAAATAACATAAATTTACTTTTATAATTTTTTTAGATATGGTAAAATACAGATGTAAATAAGATAATAATGATTAAGTTTTGTTAAGTTTATATTATAGAATGTTTATTTTTACTAAGTATAGCAAATTATAATAAAAATTGATATATAGAATTTTTAATAAAAAGTTATTCTGTTGTCCCGAGCGAACGCAAAGGGAATAATCCAAAAACAAATTAAACAATCAATTTAATATTTATAGGAGGGTAAAAATATGAAGATTGAAATTGTAGAAAGAAATTATAAAGCACGCGAAAAACTAAAGGACTTACTCGAAAAAAAACTTAACCGTTTTGATAAGTACCTAGACGATGGTGCAAGTGCTAAGGTTGTTCTATCAGCAAAAAATGACAGATACAAAACCGAAATTACAGTTTCTAGCCGTGGGATGTTTGTGCGTAGCGAGGTAGAAACCGACAACATGTATTCTAACGTAGATATGTGCTTGGCGAAACTGGAACGTCAAATTGTTAAATATTCAGCTAAATTTTTAGCAAAACGCAGGGAAATAGACCCATCGCTACTTCTATTTTACGACGAAGTTCCTAAATTTGAACCAGCAAAAATAACTAAACGCAAAAGTTTTGATTTAGTTCCTATGACCGAAAAAGAAGCTGTGGAAAATGCAGAGCTTACCGGTAACGATTTTTATGTATTTTTAAACGAAAAGACAGATAATGTTTGCGTATTATACAAACGCCGCAATACAGATAGCGAGTACGGCATTATAGAAACTAATGTGTAATTTTATCTAATTTATAAGATAAATAATTAACTTATAGCGTAATAAAAAGTAAAGTGCTACTTATATTTAGCACTTTATTTTTTGTATAAATTTACTAGCATAGTTATATAGTCTTGTGGTGGAGATTGGACATTGCATATTATTAGCGGGTCGCCGGGATTGATTATTGGGGTAAGGTAGCACACAATGCCCACGCTTGTAGTACTGGCGTAAACTTGATTATAAAAGCTTACAAAAGTGGAGTAACCGGGCTTATAAACAATTATGGTAAACTCGCCCCAATTGCGTTTTAAACTTATATCAAAATTGGGGTTAGGGACGACTGGTAAAGTTATTTTTTGCGTGTAGCCGTATTTATCGGTTGGCTCATAACTGCGTGTTTCTACAATGCAAACAGTGGCATTAAGCACAGGATTTAGTGTATTACTTTCTAATACCTTTATTTTTACATGACCTTGTTTTTGATAACTGACATCAACATTTTTTGTATTGATGGATAAAGATATACAAGAAATTATGTTTAAAAGCAAAGCTATTGTAAAAAGTATTGCAAAACCATATTTTTTCATAGTATAATTATATTTATTAAATTATTAAGTATTACTTTTTAAAGAAAATATAAAAAGGATAATTACAAATATGAGCGTTTTAGAAATAAAAAATTTAGCTTATGCACATTTAAAAGGACAACTATTATTTTATGATATTAATGTAAATTTAAACAGTGGAGTAGTCTTTTTATTAGGCGAAAAAGGTGCAGGCAAAACTACATTATTAGAACTTATAAGTGGCATGCGTGAGGGGTACTTTGGAGATATAAAAATACTAGAAAAGTCGCCAAAGGAAAGCTCAAAAAATATAAGTTTTTTACCAAGTAATATTGTTGCTTTTAATAAAAAAAGCGTTTTTAAAAATTTACAATATGCATGCGACGCAATAAATATTTCTTATGATAAAATCAACATGACAGACCCTTGGATTTGCAAGTATAAAAGCATAAAAATAAATAGATTATCGGCTTATAACAAAGCGATTTTTGCACTTAAACGTGCAGAGCTTAAGCAGGCACAAATACTTCTTTTAGACATAAATTTAAATAGTTTTACAGATGCAGACATTAAAAATTATGGTGATTATTTAAAACTTATATGTAAAAATGCAAAAAATAGGTTAATCATAATAAGTATCGATGCAAATTGTTACAAAAAACTGCAAATAAAAGACATAGATGCTTATTATTACTATCTTTTTGGCAATATTTATAAATATACCAGCTTAATTGATTATAACCAAAGTCTACTTTTTAAGGGTATGGCGGATTACTTAGGTTATACTAAAAAAACTGCAAAAATTAGTTCAACAAATAATGGTTATATTTTAATAGTAGGCAACTTAAGTATAAAGTTAAAAGATATATATGTATCTAATATAGAAAGCTATTTTACTACTACAAACGAGGTTGAAATATATATTTTTTATAATTGCGACTTGTTTAAATTAAGTGATAGCGATTTTAATTTAAAACTAGATAGCGGAGAAATCTTGCTTTTTGATAGTTTAAGCACAGAAAGGTTAAATTAAAAGTAGAAATTGGAATTTTTTATAAGCTTATACGATTTATCAATTGTTAAGAATAATTTCAAAGATTTATTTTTTGATTGAAATTTAAAGTAAAATTTGGTATATTGGTTTAGGAGAAACTATATTATGGCTAAAAGGACAAAAAATTTAAATAAATTTGATAGCTTTTGCGAGGTTTGTTTTACTAACTTAGATGCAGATAAGCGTGCAGAGATAACAAGTTTGTTTATGACTGACGAAGTTAAAAAAATATTAGAAGATAAAGAACTTTTAGATAGTATAGTCAATATGCTAAAAAATAATCTTAATATCAGTGTTACTAGCCGTAATACATTTGTTCACCGCAATACAATTTTATATAGGATAGATAAAATTTATAAAGCCACAGGACTAGACTTGCGTGAATTTGAAGATGCAGCGTATTTTAGATTTTTATTGTGGCTAAAAAGTAAAGATAATGGAAATACTTAAACAAACAATAAAAAATATTAAGCAGTTATATCCAAACCCAAATTGCGAATTAAATTTTGATAACGATTATCAAGTTGTAGTAGCGGTAATTTTGTCTGCACAGTGTACCGACAAGCGTGTAAACATGGTAACGCCACAATTATTTAAAAAGTATCCAGATTTTTTTGCACTAAGTAGGGCAGATATTTTTGAGCTTCAAGATATAATTCGTTCCTGTGGGTTTTATAACAACAAATCTAAAAATCTTATTAACATGGCTAAAGATGTTGTAAGCAAGTATAACGGTAAATTACCTAGCGATAAACAAAAACTTACCCAACTTGCTGGCGTTGGCGAAAAAACCGCTAATGTTGTGCTGGCTTCCTACTTTAATCAGCCTGCAATAGCTGTGGATACACATGTGTTTAGAGTGTCAAATAGGCTAGGGCTAGCTGATGCTAAAACTGTAGACAAAACACAAAAGCAGCTAGAGCAAAATGTAAACAAAGAAGATTGGATAAATTTGCACTATAGTTTAGTTTTGCACGGTCGTTATGTTTGCAAAGCCATAAAGCCCGATTGCATAAACTGCAAATTAAAAACTACTTGTAAATACTTTAACCAAAAAAGCAGTAGCAAAAATTAACATATAATTAGATACAATCCAAAAATTTAAAATTTTGAATTAATATAAGTCATAAATAAAATAAAAGGAGATATTTAAGGCAAAAGATTAGATGAAGTAGAAATAAATAAAAAAATTAGGAAGCGATTTTACTACTTGTAAAATGAGCAAGTAATATTTGAAATTTCTGCACTAGTTCGCTAATGTTTTGACTTAAAAAGAGATATGTATTTAGATAGAGTAAAAATTTATATACAAGCCGGTAATGGTGGCGATGGTAAAACCAGTTTTAGAACCGAAAAGTTTATTGCTAATGGTGGCCCTGATGGTGGTGATGGCGGTAATGGCGGTTCGGTAGTTTTTGTTGCAGATAAATCCTTGGATAGTTTAGTAGATTTTAGATTTACAAAACATTTTAGAGCTCAAAATGGAGAAAATGGTAAAAGCAGTAATAAAACAGGTAAGTCTGCTCCCGACCTTGTTATAAAAGTACCTTGTGGTACTGTTATTAAAGACGCCGAAACCGAAAACATAATAGCAGATATGTTTGAAGATGGCGAAACAATTGTGGTTCTTAAAGGTGGTGAAGGAGGTAGTGGTAATGCTAGGTTTAAAACTAGCCGCCGTCAAGCCCCTGCGTTTAGCCAAACTGGTCAAAAATGCGAAGAAAAGCAAGTATTATTGGAGCTTAAGACTATTGCAGATGTTGGCCTTATTGGATTTCCTAATGTAGGCAAAAGTACACTTCTTAGTATGCTTACAAACGCTAGACCAAAAATTGCTAACTATCATTTTACAACTCTTGCTCCAAACATTGGAGTATGTTCTGCTATTAGCGAAAGGTTTGTTATTGCAGATATTCCTGGGCTTATAGAAGGTGCTAGCGATGGTATTGGGCTAGGTCACTACTTTTTGCGACATATCGAGCGTACACGGTTACTATTGCATGTTATAGATATTTCGGGCAGTGAAGGTAGAGATCCCTATAACGACTATAAAATTGTAAATAACGAACTTAAAAAGTATGGCAATAAAGTAGCAAGTTTGCCTCAGATTGTAGTTTTAAATAAAATTGATATGGCAACAGAAAAACAAGTTAAAGATTTTAAAGCACATATTAATAAATTAAAACACCAGCCGCAGGTAGTAGAAGTTTCGGCAATTACTAATAAAAATTTGGATAACTTAATTAAAACCATTATAACCGAACTTAAAAGTTTGCCACCAAAACAAAGAGAGGAATTTATTCCTTTTGTTTACGAACGTCCAGACGTTAATAAATATGAAATTTACAGAGAAGACGATGCAAGTTTTGTAGTAGTAGGTGGCTTTATAGACGAATTAAGTCGTGGAATTGTTTTAAATGATCCTGCAAGTTTTGCTTATTTTCAAAAAGCTATTAAAGATAAGGGCATAATAAAATCGTTAAAAAAACGTGGTCTAAAAGAAGGCGATACAGTGCGTATTGGCAATATAGACTTTATTTATCAGGAATAGGAGATAACTAATGCTTACAAGTAAACAACGTGCAAGGTTAAAAGCTGTGGCAAGTCTTAATAGTGCTACAACTATAATAGGTGTAAATGGTATAACCGATAACGTAATTAGTCAAATTAAAACAGATTTTAATACAAAAGAGCTGTTAAAAATTAAAGTTTTGCCAAATTGCGGAAATATTGTTAAAGATTGTATGGAGGAAGTTTGCCTTAAAGTCAGTGCTCAGCCAGTTTGTGTTATTGGTAATTTTTTTGTAATTTATAAAATTAATAATAAAAAGAATTTTAACCATTTATTACAAGATTAACCAGATATTAATACAAATAATTGTAATTGCTTAAAGTTAATAAATATTTTTATCTTGACATAATAATTTTATAAATTGTCTATATTTGGGTATTGACAATTTTATATATTATGTTATACTATACAGAGGTAATAAAAATGAAAGAATTGAACTATATCTTTAAACAAATAAACAATAAAACCTTTGATGTTACTTGCATAAAAAGTAAAACCTTAGTTAATAATGAATTAATTAGGTTAGAGCAATTATTACAAACCTTATGTAATATTACAAAGTATAAACAATTGCAAATTAAACTTAATACTTTATCTACAATTAAAGACAACGAATACAATAAAAATAAGGTATCAAGTAGTGGTGTCTTTGAGCGTGGCTTAAAAAAGATAAATAAAAAAATTCAAAAAATTGATAATCAATTACAATTATTTGAACGAGTGAAAATTATAATTCAAAACCGCATAAACGCTATAAATAGTAGCTATTTAATAGAAAGCGGGCGTAAAAGTGTATTGTCAAAAGTTGAAAGTTGTATTGTAAAAAATAAAGATAATATATTGCAAGATGTATTAGAAATGTAAGTAATATTACAAAATATCATTAGGTAATAAGCTTAAAAAGCATTACATAAAAAACAGTTAGGGAGGAGTATAGAAATGCCTAAGAAACAAAATAACAAAAATATTTTAAGACAAATAAGGGATTTAGATAACGAGGAACTTAAGTATTATGCTTGTGCAGGCTATGCATATGCAAAACAACAAGAATTAGAAGAAGAGGCTAAAATTAATGAAAGCTTTGACTCTATGCACGAAGAGGAACGTTGTGCTGCAGAATTCGAGTGTATTCTTAATTTGCTTTATGTTAGTGATCACAACAAAGAATTAGCAAAAAAATACCAAAAAGAAGCAAGAGAAGCTACGATAGAAGATGCTAATATTAATTTAGCTGAAATTGCTAATGGTTATCATGAAGTTGCGGACAAATACAGCCAACTTGCAAAAAAAGTAGCTCTTAAAGGGTTTACAAACGACCAAGTTCGCGAATAGTTGTATAATTTTTATAAGTTTTGTTTGACAAGTTTAAATTTTTAGTTTAAACTTGTTTTTAGTTTAATGTTATTATTTAAGCATTATAAAATAAATACTATGAAGATGCATTAGTAGAAGCCAGTATTCAACCATAGAGAAATGTTGCCGCGGCTGAAAGCACATTTGTAACGCTAGCTTTAAAATTTCGGCATTGGAGTTGCATGGGTAAAATCCATGACATAGGCGTATGTATAAACGTTAAATAAGGCTAAACAACAGTTTAGTAAAAATAGGTGGTACCACGCTAAAAAATCAGAGCGTCCTATTAATTTAGGATGCTTTTATTTTTTACAAACATACTAAAATTGGTAAAAATAAGGAGATTATAATGAAAGACAAAATAATTAGCATAAGTAATCAGTTTAACGAAGATTGTAAAAACGCAGAAGATCTTACTAAACTAGAGCAGCTTAGACTTTTGTATATGGGTAAAAAAGGCAAAATTGCAGAGCTTATGCAAGGGTTTAGGGAAGTTCCTGCAGAACTAAAAAAAGAAGTAGGTGTGCTTGTTAATAATTTAAAAAACAACATAGAAGAAAAGCTCGCCGAACTTAAGGAAAGTTTAAACAATAAAGCTTTAGAAAAAGAAATTGCCAGCAGCAAAGCTTTTGATATAACATTGCCTGTTGATATTGGTGTTGGCAGTTTGCATCCTAGGTCTATAATTCAAAAGCAGGTAATAGATACCTTTGCAAGCATGGGCTTTATTATAGAGGACGGCAACGAAATTGAAACCGAATATAACAACTTTATTTCGGTTAATGTACCCGATACTCACCCGGCACGCGATATGCAGGATACATTTTGGTTAGACAATGGTGAAGTTTTAAAAACTCAGACAAGTGCAGCTCAAAACCGAATTTTAAAAACTTATGGGCCAAAATGTAAGGTACTATTTCCTGGACGATGTTTTAGAAACGAAGCGATTGACGCTTGCCACGAAAATACATTTTTTCAGATAGAGGGCGTAGTGGTAGACGAAAATGTAAGTGTAGCTAATCTTATTTACTTTATGAAGAAAATGCTTAATGGCGTATTTAAAAAAGATATTAATGTGCGTCTTCGTCCCGGTTATTTTCCTTTTACCGAGCCATCGTTCGAACTGGATGCAAGTTGTCCATTCTGCGGAGGTAAGGGCTGCTCAACTTGTGGAAATTCTGGCTGGATAGAACTTTGTCCATGTGGGATGATTCATCCCAATGTGCTTAATATGGCAGGTGTAGATAGTAGCCGCTACAATGGTTTTGCATTTGGATTAGGCTTTGACCGCTTAGTTATGATTAAAAGCGGGTTAGACGATATTAGGCATTTAAATGCAGGCGAAATAAAATTACTAAAGCAATTTAAAACAAAAATTAATTAAGGGATATAAATTATGAAAATAAGTTTAAATTGGATCAAAGATTATGTAAATTTGGATGATATTAGTGCTGATGAAATTGTTAAACGCTTTAACCTTTCTACTGCAGAAATAGAAGATATAGAGTTTAAAGGTAAAAATACATTTGGTGTTGTATTTGGCAAAATTATAGAAATAAAAGATCATCCAACAAATAATCACTGGCATATATTAAAAGTTGATGTGGGAAGTAAAATATTGCAGATAGTTTGCGGAGCACCTAATGTTAGGCTAAATATGCTAACATGTGTTGCAACCGATGGCGGATGTGTTAATGGCTATAAAATAAGTGTAGCTAAACGCGGAGAAATTGTAAGTGAAGGCATGTGCTGTAGTGCGGCGGAGTTAGGACTTGGAACTGATGACGACGGCATAATGGATTTAAATGGGGATTACCCAATAGGCGAAGATATAAAAAAGGTTTGGCCAGTAGACGACATTATTTTAGAGATAGACAACAAAACATTAACAAACAGACCCGATTTGTGGGGTCATTATGGAATGGCAAGGGAGTTTTCTGTTATTTTTAATAGACCTCTTAAAAATATAAATTTAGAGGACTTAACTAAGTATAACAAATTACCAAAAATAAGTATTTCTAATAATTGTAGTAATTGTTATCGTTATTCGGCTGTTTCTGTGGATAATATCATGGTAAAGACTTCGCCAGATGATATAAAAATCAGACTTAATTATTGCGGCATGAGAGATATTAATTTGCTAGCAGATTTAACAAATTATGTAATGATGGATGTTGGTTTGCCAATGCATGCTTTTGACAATAAAATTGTAAAAAGTATTAATATTTTAGAATCAAAAGAAGGGGAAAAGATGCTGACTCTCGAAGGAGAAGAGCATAGCCTTCCAAGCCAAAGTATTGTTATATGCGACCAAAATAACGAGCCTGTTGCAATTGCTGGAATAAAAGGCGGATTAAAATCGGGTATTACCGATAGTACAACAAGTGTATTATTTGAAGCTGCTGTTTTTAATAGTGTAAGAATACGAAAAACCAGTAGAGCTATTGGGCTTGTTACCGATTCATCTATTAGATACGAAAAATCTTTAGACCCAGAAAAGACGGAACTTGCACTTGCAAGGATGATATATTTACTAAAATGTATAGGCCCCAATTCTGTTGTAACTTCTGCATTTAGCGACGTGTATAGTTATCATTATCCTAAGGTTACAATTAATGTAAACCCTAACTTTATAAACTCAGTAATTGGCGAAGATGTAGGTGCGGACAAAATTGTACAAATTCTTACAGGGCTTGGATTTGGTATTACCAAAAAACAAGAAGAGTTAGTTGTAGAAGTGCCTTCGTTTAGGGCTACAAAAGATGTAAACATTAAGGAAGATTTGGTAGAAGAAGTTGCACGAATTTATGGTTACGATAATATTATTCCAAAGCCTTTAATGTTTGAAGCCAGTCCAGTGGCTTTAAAGAGAGAAGTAAATTTAGAATGGGAAACTAAAAAATATCTAGCAGAAAAATATAATGCTACCGAAGTACATAGTTACATATGGAACTTTAAAGACTTTAACGAAAAGCACAAAATAGAGCATCCAAGTTTTGTAAAACTATTGGATAGTAGTTGTTCGGGTCAGGACGGAATTAGAAGCGAGCTTGCTCCAACAATGCTAAAGTTTTTTGAAGAAAACCGAAATTCGCTTTCGGATATTAGAATCTTTGAAATTGGCAGAGTAGTGACAGGGCTGGATAAAGATAATTTGGCTAAGGAAGAAAAACATTTATCTATGTTAATGGCTAGCCAAACACAATCTGCCGAGCAATTGTTTTTTGAGGCTAAAAAGATTATTTTAGACATTTGTAAAACAGTTGTTGGACTTGATGTAAACTTAAAAAAAGGCGAGGTTAAGTCCTATTATCACCCAGTAAATAGTGCAATTATTGCAAGTAGACTTGGCGAATATGGACAAATGGGAGTACTTCATCCAGTAGTTAATAAAAGTATTGATAAGCGATTTAATGTGGTTATATTAGAATTGGATTTTACAAAACTTGCAGGCGAACCAGTTTATTATAAAAAACCTAAAGCGTTAAGTAAATATCAACAAATAGATATGGATTTTAACTTTTTAGTTCCACTTAAATATTCTTATGGCGATTTTGAAAGCATTATCAGTAAATATCGCAGTAAGATATCTAATGGGTTTAGTCTAATAGATATATACGAAGATAATTCGCTTAAAGATAACAAGTCGATGACTATAAGATTTAGTTTGGGCAGCTACGACCATACTCTTTCGGGTGAGGAAATAGAAAAATTTAGAAGTGATCTAATATCTCATGCTAGTCGCAACGGTATTGTATTAAGATAAATTTAATTTATTAGATTCTTTATTTTTTACACACAGACAAACAAGTGCAAGAACTATTAATAACGTTCCTATAACAATGTAAAACTTCGAGTACGGCATAATAAAGCTAGTTAATATTAGCAAAGTCCCATAAAATAAATAGGGCTTTGCTTTTTTTTTGCTTATAGCCGAAAATATAGCATTTTTTATTCTATGTTTTTTAATTTTTGCGTTTTCTGATTTGTCTATCGGAAAAATCTGTCGTTCCTTCATAAGCAAATATGCATCGTAGTCGGATACTAATATTATATTTTGCGGCAATAGTTTGCTTGCTTTATCTGTTAAAGCACTTGTAAATAAATAACATTTTTGCTTTTTAGTTTGTTTTAGTTTATTTAAAATTTTTATAATTACTTCGGTTGTTGTTTTTTCGCTGGAATAATCAAAATAGTATAAATTGTCATTTTTGCATAAAAAATTGCCATTTTTTACACTTTCGGTGATAATTTTTTTAAAAAGTGGTATGGTTTGATCAGGGTGCAGTGCTAAATGATTTATACATGCTTCGCCATATTGTAATTCTGCATTTTTTAGTTTTGCTCGGTTATATTTTTTAGTGTTTTTACTCCAAATTAATTTTGCTATAATAAAGCTAAAAAGACTTACTATAATAAAACTTAGCCACGTAATTTTTATATATTTGTTTATCCATGCAAAACTTATTAAACTAAATCCTATTATAAATAAAACCATATCTATAAACTGTGCAAATTTACTTTTTACCATAAATAAATTATTATCTAATATGCTTTAGTTTATTCCTTAAATTGCCATTATTGTTTGATTTTACATTATCAATAATATATAATATTATTTGTGAGGTATATATAGTTGAATTATAAAGAATTAATTTGCAAAAAAAAAGTTTCACAATTAGACTACGATGATTTTGTATGGTTTACTGATGCTGTAAAAAATAATCAGATTTCTAACCGTCAAATACTAGAATTTATAAAAACAATTACCGATTTTAAATTAAATACTAACGAAGTGTATTTATTTGCAAAATCAATGTCTGAAAGCGGAGAAATGCTTAATATTGGTAAAAGTGTTGGTTTTTGCGTAGACAAACATAGTGTTGGTCAAATTAGTGATGGAATGAGTCTTATTTTAATGAGTGCTCTTGCCAGTTTAGATATTAAATTTATCAAATCCGTTAGTCCTGCCTATGATAATTATGGCTCACTTTATAAAAGATTAACAAGTTTTAAAGATTTTAAGCTTAGTTCCAAAAAAGAGGATCTTATAAAAAATATTAACAAATCCTCGGTTGGATTGTTTTTATCGGAAGATAAAATTGCCCCGGTTGCCGACACCATTTATAAAATATGCAAAGATAACGATGTGCTAATTAATTCTGTAATATGTGCAACCATAATGGCTAACAAAATTGCAGTTGGTTCTAGTATGGTAATTATAGATATAAAATCCGGCGAAGGTGGAGTTTGGGAAGGCGATAGTTATGTTGAACTTGCGGGATTATTAAAAGATGTGGGGGAACTTGCGGGTATTAAAACTGTCTGCATTATTACCGACTTAAATTGGCCGATTGCAGCATCAGTTGGAATTAATTTAGAAGTTCAGGAAATCAAAGATACTTTAAGCAGTGCAAAACAATATAACGGTAATCTTTTAAATTTAGCTAAAGAGATGGCAGTTTGTGCAATGCTTGCAAGCAAAAAAGCTTTGGGCAGATCTGTTGCGGCCGAAATGTTTGACAAAGCAGTAGAAAGCGGTTCGATGTATCAGAAGTTTTGTCAAATTATAGATACCTATGGTGGAGATGTAACTTCTGTAAATAGATCGCAAAAGCTTATTGATACAGCAGTGTCGTACATAACTGCAGACTTTGATGGTTATGTCTACGATATTAAGTTACAACAACTATATAATGCGGTAAATAATCTAATAGGAACTGGAACAGATTTTGATAGCAGTGCAGGGCTGATTTTAATGTGTGGTGAAGGCGATAAAGTTGTATATGGTCAAAAGTTAGCCAAAGTTTTTTATAGTCATGGCAATTCTAGATTTTTTACAAATGTCAATCAGTTATTTGATAGCTTTAAAATATTAAAACAAAAGCCGACTGTAAATAACTTATTTTATAAGGTGGTTGTATAATGTTCTTTAATTTAAAAAAAAGTAAACAAGAGCAAATTATATCTAGTCCGCAATCGGTGGTAGATTTTTCTATTTTAGACCCAAGAGCCACGCAAAAAGATATTTCTGACTATGTAAACATTGCAATAAAAAACAAATATTACGCAGTTTGTGTAAACAGCTTTAATGTAGAATATGCAAAAAGTTTACTAAAACTTAAGGACAACGAAGACATAAAGATAGTAAGTACTATTGGGTTTCCGCTTGGGGCTTGTAGCAAACAAACAAAGCTTGCCGAAGTTAAACAAGCTATATCAGACGGTGCAGACGAATTAGATGTTGTTATTAACATTGCAGCTGCTAAAGATGGCGATTACGATTATGTTAAAGACGAACTTTCGCGTATTGTCAGAATAAGTAAAGGTAAAGTAGTTAAAGCAATTATAGAAACTTGTTACTTTAATAAAGACGAAATAATAAAACTTTGCAAAATTTGTACAAAAACAAAAGTAGATTATATTAAAACCAGCACAGGGTTTGGAACAGGAGGAGCAACGCCTGAAATTGTTGCTCTAATAAAAGCCGAAGTAAACGGCAAATGTCAAATTAAGGCCGCTGGAGCAGTTAGAACAACTAAGCAAGCGGAGGATTTAATAAGGGCAGGTGCTACTAGAATAGGCACTAGTACCGAGATATAAGGATTATTATGGAATATTTATCAAAATCGCAAAATGATACAATAAAAATTGCAAAATTATATGCAAAAACATTAAAATCTGGTGATATTGTGCTTTTAAAAGGTGACTTGGGGGCTGGAAAAACGGTTTTTACCAAAGGTATAGTCGAACATTTTTCTAAAGGTAAAGAGGATGCTGTTAGTCCAACTTTTACAATAGTAAATCAGTACAATACAGATCCAACACTTTATCATTTTGATTTTTATAGAATTAATTCAGAAGACGAGCTTATTGCTATTGGTATAGAAGAATACTTATACTCTGACGCTATATGTATTATAGAATGGCCAGAGCGAGCTCCTAATATTTTAAGAAGCGTAATCACAAAAACTGTAGATATAACTAAACAAGGAGGTAACCGTATAATAACGGTACAATAATGAATACATTACTTATCGATTGTTCTAATGGATTAAAACTTGGTATTATAACTCCAAATAAAACGCAATTTTTTATAGACGAAGAGTCTAAAAAACAGTCGCACAGTTTGCTTATAAAAATTGATGAAATGTTAAAAGACAATAATTTAAATATTAAAGATATTCAAGTTATTGCGGTTTGTGTTGGCCCAGGAAGTTTTACTGGTATTAGAGTAGCTTTAAGCACAGCAAAAGGTTTAGTGATTGGATGCAACGCAAATATAGTAACTTTTACCAGTTTTGATTGCATAAATAAAAGCGATCGGAACATTGGCAAAATAGTAGAAGGCTTTGGTAATAATTATTATTACAGATTTAAAAAGTTTGGTAAAGTATTTGAAGGCTGTTCAGAATTTAGCAAGCTTAAAATATTGGCAGAAGGTACAAAAATATATACAAATAGTATGGTTGTTAAAAATCAACTTGCCCAATGTAATATAATTTTTGCCGAATATGATCCTACATCGGTTATTGAAAATAAAATTTTAAATAAAGAATTTACAGAGTCCAATAAAATTGCACCATTATATTTGAGGGCAAGTCAGGCAGAATTAGAAAGGCTAAAAAATGGAAATTAGTTATCAGGTTTGTGATGATCCTAATTTTATATGGGAGCTTCATACAAGTTATTTTAAAGAAAATAATGACTCCTTTTTATTTAATTTAAAAACTAAACCTTATTATAAAATTTTTACTGCTACACAAAAAGGTGTACTTATTGCATATTGTATTATAACCGAAATTGCGGGCGAAGCCGAGATAATAAATATTGCTACTAAGATGGAATTTACAAATTTGGGCATTGCTAAAAGTTTACTTAAATTTGTAATAAATAGTACTTGGTGCAACAGCTTATTTTTGGAAGTATCTGATAATAATCTGCCAGCAATTAAGCTTTACCAGAGTTGCGGTTTTACTAAAATAGGTTTAAGAAAAAATTATTATGGCGATAGCGATGCTATATTAATGGAATTTCAAAAGTAATTGTATGCCTTTTTAATCTTGGATTTTATTGTAAAAAATAGCGGACATATTAATATTGTATTTTTACACGGTTGGGGAGCAGATTACCAATCGTTTAGTTGGCTTAAAAATTATATAAAAACTTGTACTTTGCATTTTGCTAATTTAGATGGTTTTGGAGGGCAACCTGCACCTACCGATCCAACTGTAGACGGATACGCACATCGACTTAAGCAATATATTTTAGATAACAATTTAAACAATGTGGTTTTGGTTGGTCATTCTTTTGGGGGTAGAGTTGCTATACAATATGCATCTCAAAACCAAGTAAAAGGTCTTGTTCTTGTAGATGCAGCTGGCATAAAACCCAAAAAGTCTATTAAAAAGTCTGTAAAAGTTTTAAAGTATAAACTGACAAAATTTCTAGTTAAACATAAGCTAGTAAATAATAAAAAATTGCAAAAATATGGCAGTGTGGACTATAAAAATGCAGATAATTTGCTAAAACAAGTATTAGTAAGTGCTGTAAACTATGATCAATCGCATTTACTTACAAAAATAACTGCAAAAACATTGATTTTTTGGGGTGAAAATGATAAAGATACTCCATTATACATGGCAAAAAAATTGCATAAAAATATAAAAAATAGCGAACTTGTAGTACTAACTGGTGG
>CAMRVD010000017.1 GCA_947054085.1 uncultured Clostridia bacterium
TCATGATTTTATCTGTTTTTCAATGTTAAAGCTTTTATATCATGCTTATTATAGTTAAAATAATTGTTAATTAGATTACTGCCTATAATATCTATAATGCTGTTCATTGCTAATATTGAGGTGTCTATTTTTGCAGACCTAACTTGTAAAGTTTCTACTGCCTTTATTATATAAGCATTAATTGCGTTTATATTAGATTTATTATTATATAAATTGGTAGCCTCATTTATTTGATTTTTTAACATTCCTTTGTAACTACTAAGGTAATTACTATTATCCTTTAAAATATTCATATACACTTTTAAAGATAATTGGTCTGCTTCTGTAAGGTTAGCATTTCCACCATGAATTTCGTTTATATATAAAAGTAAATCTGCTCTTTTAGATAGCATAATATTAATTTTACTATGCAGAATTTCTAACCATGTATAAATTTCGCTGGTATCGATAGCTGTATCTAATGGAGTATCTTCTGCAGAAACATTAGAATTACCATCATACGTTTTATTTAAATTACTTAAAGTTTCTATCGAGCCGTCCTCTGGCCAGTCTAAAGATGATACTGATGTTACAAAATTTTTTATTGTTGCATCTAAGTCTTTTGCAAGGTTTACTGTTTTATTAGAGCATCCAGTAAATATTAAAGACATGCATACCATAAAGCATATTACACAAAAACATTTTTTCATATTATATTCCTAAAAATAGTGTGCGTTAATTGATTAAAAAATATTTATGCTAAGTATAAATAATTTTTATATTGTCAATACTTGCAATATAAATTAATTACGCATTATTTTAAAAAACGCAAAATTAGTGTTAATAAGGAGTAAAAATGAATAAACAACAACGAAATTCCGAATATTTAATGTATGTAGAAAATCAATCTCCAAAATCTGCGTGGTTTACCTCGCTACTTAGAGCATTTATAATGGGTGGTACAATTTGTTGTTTTGGTCAAATGATAGGGGATGTTATTAAGTCGTTTTTTCCTACAATGGACATATTAACTGTTGGTGCATGGGTAAATATCAGTGTTATAACATTAACAATTCTTTTAACTGCTTTTGGTGTCTTTGATTTATTAGCAAAGTATGGTGGAGCAGGAACATTTATTCCAATATCTGGGTTTGCAAACTCTATTGCTAGTTGTGCTATAGAATATAAAAAAGAAGGACTGGTATTTGGTGTTGGTGCTAAGATGTTTTATGTAGCAGGGCCAGTACTTGTTAATGGTGTGGCATATAGCATGATAGTTGGTATAATTTATTTTATTATAAGTTTGTTTTAGGAGTTGATATGAAAAAAATTGGTAAACAGACATACGTATTATCTAATGGTGTTGGTATAAGATGTTCTCATGCACTGGTTGGCGAAAAAGAGAAACAAGGGCCTCTGGGTAAATACTTTAAAGATTTTTTTACTGATGATACATTTGGTCAAAAAACTTTTGAAAAAGCAGAAAGACATATGCTTTTAACCGCTATAGAAGATATGTTAAAACGTAATAATATTTCTATAAGCGACTTAGATGTTTACATTGGCGGAGATATTTTAAATCAGTTAGTTACTTCAAACTATGTAGCCGAACAGTTGCAAGTTCCTTTTATTGGAGCATATTCCGCTTGTAGCAGTGTAACGGAATCTCTTGCTCTTGGAAGTTTACTTGTTGATGGTGGATTCTGTACTAAAGTCTTATGTTCTGCTTGCAGTCATTTTAGTGCAGCAGAAAGACAATATAGGTATCCTCTAGAATTTGGTAATCAGCGTCAGGCATATAGTCAGTGGACGGTTACGGGTGCTGGTTGTTCGGTGCTAGATAAATTCGCTACAGATATGCCCAAAATTACTAAAGTTTGTTTTGGTAAGGTTGTGGATTTTGGAATTTTAGATATAGCAAATATGGGTGCAGCAATGGCACCAGCAGCATGCGATACCCTTACTGCGTTTTTAAATGACACAAAGACAGCTCCTGCAGATTACGATTTTATTGCAACAGGAGATCTTGGTAAATTAGGCAGTGATATATTTCGCGAATTAATGAGCAAAAATAATTATGATATCGGCAACAATTATATTGATTGTGGGCATATGATATTTTCTTCTACTCAAGGGTGTATGCAAGGCGGGAGTGGTGCAGGATGTAGTGCTAGTGTATTTAGTGCTTATATATATCAAAAACTAAAGTCTAAAAAGTTTAAAAAGGCACTGCTTCTTGCAACGGGTGCACTAATGAGTACGACTACAAATCAACAGGGAGATCCTATTCCTGCTGTATCACATCTTATAATGTTGGAGGCATAATATGGAAGCTATTTTAATGTATTTAAAAGTTTTTGCAGTTGGCGGCCTTATTTGTGCGATAGCAGAGCTTATTATGATAAAAACTAAAATTACGCCTGCTAGAATTTTGGTACTATTTTTAATGATTGGTGCAGTTTTAGGTGGATTTAATTTATGGACTTACGTTATACAGTGGGCAGGAGCTGGTGCAACACTTCCAATTATTGGGTTTGGAAGTAGTCTAGCTAAGGGTGCTATTGAAGGTGCAACAAGTAATGGTTTTTTTGGTGCTCTTGGAGGAGGCTTAGCAGCAACTAGTGCAGGTATTGCAGTAAGTATTGGTCTTAGTTATTTAATATGCTTTTTTACAAATAGTCATACAAAGAAAAATTAAAACATATGTAAATAATAATATTCATATAATTGTAATGTGAAAAGCAAATCTAAGCCTAAAAATAAATTTTTTATTTTAAATTTTGGTAAAAATCGCAAAATGTACAGATTTTTTATAGTCTGCACAGTTATTTTTGCGGTTTTATACTGTTATCTTAGTTTTTTAGTTACGCCGCTTCTTGTTGATACTTGTAACGCAACAGTAAAAGTAAATGCTACAAAATGTATTAACTACGCAATTACCGAAGCTATGAATCAAAATATAACTTACGACGATTTAATAAATATCGTAACCGATAGTTCGGGAAAAATATCTATGATACAAGCAAATTCTGTCCAGATAAATATGCTCAGTAAACTTATTAATAGAGTAACTCTTTCGCAGCTTTCTAACTTTGCTTCAAGTACTCTTCAAATTCCTCTTGGTGCATTTAGTGGTATACCTCTGTTTGCCGGTAGTGGTCCTATGGTTGGTGTAGATATTTTCCCTTATGGAGATGTGCATTGCAAATTTTTATCAGAATTTAAAAGTGCAGGTATTAACCAAACTATACACAAAATTTATTTATCTGTAGACACTAATATCAAAGTTGTGTTGCCTTTAAATACAATTACTGTTCAAAATTCTGGAGAAGTAGTGCTTTGCGAAAGCTTAATAGTAGGAGATATTCCCGAAGTTTATCTTCAAAGTGGTACACTAACCGAAATGTTAAACTTAGTGCCAAATGTTTAATATAAGGTATTAGATAAATTATGCCATTTCCTTGACTTTTGTCTTTTAAGTTTGGCATAATTTTTTTATGGACAATTTTATTTATTTAGACAATGCTGCAACAACAAAACCATTTGCAGAACTTTCCAAAATTTATGAAGATTATAGTAGTAATTTTTATAATCCTAGTGCAGTTTATAATCCGGCGGTAAATGTTAAGGTTCTTATAGAAGATACTCGCAGAAGTATTTGTAAAGCGTTAGGTGGCGAACAGGGAAATATTATTTTTACAAGTGGTGCAACCGAGGCTAATAATATAGCATTAAGCAGTATAAACTTACGTGGAAAATATAATTTGATTGTTAGTTTGGTAGAACATCCTGCAATTTTTAATAAGGCTAAACAATTGCAAAATGCAGGAGAAAATATTATTTATGCACCTACCGATAACAATGGAACAGTTAGATTAAATGATATTAAAAATTTAGTATCAGATAAAACTGCAATGGTTAGTATAATGCATGTAAACAACGAAACTGGAGCAATAAACGATATAAAACAAATTTGTGATGTCATAAAATCTATTAATCCTAAAACTGTGATTCATGTAGATGGTGTTCAAGCTGTTGGTAAAATTAAGGTTGATTTGCAATCTCTTGGCGTGGATATGTATACAATTTCTGCACACAAAATTAATGGACCTAAAGGCATTGGAGCTTTGTGGGTTAAAAAGGGCATAAAAATTAATCCAATAGTTTATGGTGGGGGTCAAGAACAAGGCTACCGAAGTGGTACAGAAAATGTTTTTGGTATTCTAAGTTTAGGTTATTGTATAGGTAAAGTTGTAGCGGAACAAGAACAAAATTATAATAAGATTCAATTAATAAAAAACGCATTTTTACAGCAATTAACATTAAATAATGTGCAATTTAAGCTAAATAGTGGCAATAATTGCTCTCCATATATAATTAGTTTAAGTTTTAATAATGTTCGTGGAGAAGTACTTTTACATAATCTAGAAAGCCATAATATTCTAATTTCTACAGGGAGTGCATGTAGTAGTAAAAAGCCAGATAATCGCACTTTAAAAGCAATGGGATTAAATGATAATCTAATAATGGGTAGCATCAGAATAAGCTTTTCTGCTTATGATAATTACGACGTAAATAATATTGCGGATACTATCGCAACAGAGCTTAAAAATTTACAAAAAATAATAAGAGGTAATAATGGATAAAGTAATAATTGTAAGATACAGCGAAATTCATTTAAAAGGTAAAAATCGCAGTTTTTTCGAGGACTTGTTAAAAAATAATTTAAAGTCTGCATTGTCTAAATATAATGCTAAAGTCGTTAAAATACCGGGTAGGTACGAAGTTTTTGGATTTAACGAAAGCGATCAAAATAAAATATTAACTGCAATTAGTAAAGTAGCAGGAGTTTTTTCTTATTCTGTTGCAACAGAAGTTACTTCTACTTATGATGCTATTAAAGAAGAAGTAATTAGCCAAACAAAAAATTATTCGGGTACTTTTAAAGTTTTTGTAAATAGAGGTGATAAAAAGTTTCCACTAAATAGCATGCAACTTGCAAAAGAAATAGGGGGAGAAGTTTTAAGAAGTAATAAACTACTAAATGTAGACGTTGTTAATCCTCAGCATAAAATTAATATAGATATACGTGAAAATGGCAAATCTTATATTTTTGTTGATGTTTATTATGGCATGGGAGGTATGCCAGTAGGGTCGTCAGGCAAAGGCTTATTATTGTTGTCTGGGGGGATAGATAGTCCAGTAGCAGGATATATGATGGCTAAGCGAGGAACTAAAATAGTAGCAGTACATTACCATAGCTATCCTTATACTAGTGAACTAGCAAAACTTAAAGTAGAAAATCTTGCTAAGATTTTAACCGATTACAATGGTGGAGAAATAGTTGTGCATATGGTTAATATGGCAAAGTATCAAGAAGCAATACATACTAATTGTGATGACAGCTATATGATAACTCTGCTTCGTCGCGGAATGTTTAAAATTGCAGAGCGATTAGCTAAGGATAATAATATAGACATGATTATAACTGGCGAAAATTTGGGACAAGTTGCAAGTCAAACAATACAAAGTATGACAGTAGTGGAAAATGTAGTAAAAGATGTGCCAGTATTAAGACCATTGATTGCATTTGATAAATCCGATATAATTAATATTGCTAAAAAGATTGACACGTATCAAACTAGTATACAACCTTACGAAGATTGTTGCACGGTATTTTTACCAGACAATCCTGTAACAAAGCCAAGGCTTGTAAATACAATCAAAGAAGAACAAAAAATTAATTTTGATGCATTGCTAGAAGAAGCTTACGTAAGTAAAGAAATTGTAAAATTTGTATCAGAATAAAAATGCGTAAATTATTTACGCATTTTTATTATAAATTAATTTGCAAGTAATTTAATTTTATTGCTTTGTTTGCTTGCATTAGCGTTGCTGCATTCAATAAAATACTCATAAATTCTACCAGTGATTGCGGAATTATCGGTAAAATTAATTGTATCGTTTACAAACTTATATTCTTTTAAAAACTGCAAATTAGAGCCTTCTAACCTGTAAATTCTGTATAAATTTTCACGTTTTGCATCAAAAACTAAACATGGCTTGCTATTTTCGTAATTATTAATAACTAATATTGTGTCTAGATTTGTTCTGTTTGTTTGAGGTGGCATTTGCTTTTGAGTAAAGTAAGCTTTTGTGTTACTTAAATCGTCTTTTTCTAATTTATGTTCTGCAAGTGCTGCATCGTTTAGTCCTACTTGTATTAAGCTATCTGGTAATTCAAAATCTTTCGGTTTGCTGTCTTTGTATAGATATGATAATACATTTTTGTTAAACAAAGTAGGGTAAGTCGCACCGTTGACATTACTTGGCATTGGATTGTTTTTGTCGTTACTTCCAATCCATGTACATATTGTGTTTGATGTTGTATAGCAAATATTATAGGCGTCACTATTTCCTAAATTGCTGCCCACAGTACCAGTTTTTGCACATACCGATAAGTTTAAATCTTGCATACGTTTAGCAGTGCCACTTGTAACTGTTTCCTTTAAACAATCGCTTATTTGATACGCCACGCTATCACTTACAACTTGTTTTGGTAATATAACTCTATTGTAGCTAATATTGTTTCCAGTTATGGATTTTATAAAGCTGCTAACACTAAATTTTCCTAAGTTTGCAAAACACATATAACTATCTGCAAGCTGTTTTATTGTTGTTCCTTTGGTAAAGCCACCAAGAGCAAGGGCTAAATTTGTATCGGCATTTTCAAAATTTATTCCCAAATTTGTTGCGTATTCTTTTGCATAGTTAATGCCAATATCGTCCAATACTTTAACAGCGGGTATATTTAAAGATTTACTAATTGCTGTTTTACTTGTTACAAAACCATTATAACTTTTGCTAGCATTTTCGGGAGAGTAGCCACCTATGTTTATTGGCTCATCTAGTATAAAACTACTTGGACTATACTTTCCGCTATCAAAGGCTGGTGCATAAACAAGTATTGGTTTAATTGTAGAACCCGGTTGGCGTAGTGTGCTGGTATCTAAGCCATTGCTGCTTGCAAATGCCGATACTCCGTAACTAGAATTATCTAGTACAATACTAGAAATTTTAGTTTTATCACCGGTATTATAGCTTCCGCTGGTTATTAAGGTTTCTAACTGATTTTGTAGTTGTGGATTATAGTAAGTTGTAATTACAGCATCCATATTTTTTAATTGACTTTCGGTAACTTTTAAAATGCTACAAGCTTCGGCGATTACTCCCTTATAATATTGGTTCTTATAGTTTTTTATATTTTTAGCTATAACAAGTTTTTCCGATTTACTTAAATTATATTGCTCGGTATTAATTTTTTTATTGTCTAGCATTAGCTTTAAAATTAAATCTTTTCTGCTGTTTGCTTTGTCTGGGTTAGAAACCGGATCGTATATGCTAGGAGCATTAATTGTGCTTGCAAGAAGTGCACTTTCTGCAATTGTAAGTTTACTTGACGGCTTATTAAAGTAATAATTACTTGCACTTTCTATTCCATAGCAACCATTGCCAAAGTATATAGAGTTTAAATACATTTTTAAAATTTGTTTTTTAGAATAAGATTTTTCAAGTTTTTTTGCTAGTTTAAATTCCTTAAGCTTTCGTTGTATTGTTTTTTCGTGCGTAAGTTGAGTATTTTTAATTACTTGCTGCGAAATGGTGCTGCCTCCTTGTTTGCGATTAGGGTGCAGAATGTTGTTTTTTATAGCTCCTAAAATTCTTAGGTAATCTATGCCATTATGTTCAAAAAATCTTTTATCTTCTACGCTAACAAAAGCATTTATAGTTTCATCAGAAATATCTTCTATATTAGCAAACGAATGCCTGTTAAAAATTTCGGTACTGTTAATTGTTTTACCGCTATTATCTACAAAAGCTACACTAAATGCCGAACTATTTACTTTACTATGATTTAATGTTGTAGTAAAAGTTATGCAAAAGTAAAAAACAACAGCAGATAAAGCAACAATTACAAAACATAATATTGTTGCAATTATTAATTTAGATATAAGAGGTATTCGCTTGGTACTTTTACTCATTTATTGTTATTATTTGTCGAACCGATAATTTTTATTACAGATTTTGCTGCAAAGTGTTGAAAATTTTTGTTAAACTATATATAATTAAAGCTATAATTTATATATTAGTATATATATTAACTGATATATTACTAATTTTACATATCGGAGAAATTGATGAAATATTTTATAAACACTTATGGATGTCAAATGAATGTCCACGAATCAGAAAAACTGGCTGGCATTTTAGAAGATCTAGGCTATTCGTTAGCAGATAGTGATCAAGTTGCAGATGTAGTCGTCTTTAATACTTGTGCTATACGCGAAAGTGCAGAGCAAAAGATCTTTGGAAATATTGGCATGCTAAAGCAAGCAAAAAAACAAAACCCTAATATGATAATAGCGGTATGCGGATGTATGAGCCAGCAAAAAGGGTATGCCGAATTAATTGTAAAAAAATATCCGTATGTAGATATTATTTTTGGTACACATAATATAGCTAGGTTTAAAGATTTTTTAAATAAACGTAACAAGCAAAAACGTGTAATTGAGATTGTCGAAACCGAGGATATTTCTTGCCGTGACAATATGAAGGTGGCTAGAACTAGTGGGGTTAATGCTTGGGTAAATATTACCTATGGTTGCAATAATTTTTGCACTTATTGTATAGTTCCTTATGTGCGAGGCAGAGAGGTTTCTAGACCTGCCGCAGATATTATTGGCGAAGTAGAAGAACTTTTAAAACAAGGTTATAAGCAAATAACACTATTAGGGCAAAATGTAAACAGCTATGGCAATGACATTTTAGACGATAATGTAAATTTTGCTAATCTTTTGCAAAGCTTAGATAATTTACCATATAAATATAGGCTAAGATTTATGACTAGCCATCCAAAGGACTTATCTTTAAAAGTTTTAGAGGTTATGGCTGGCAGTAAAAATATTTGTCATTATTTACACTTGCCAGTGCAGTCTGGTAGCGACTTTATACTTAAAGCAATGAACCGCAAATACACTGTAGATAAATATTTAAATTTAATAGAAACAGCTCGTAAGATGATGCCAGATATACAATTTTCTTCGGATTTAATTGTAGGTTTTCCGGGAGAAACCGAAGATGATTTTAATAAAACGTTAGAACTTGTTAAAAAGGTAAGATACCAGCAATTGTTTACATTTATTTATAGTAAACGCAAAGGTACTGTTGCCGAAACTATGGATAATCAGGTTGATATAAAAATAAAAAAACAGAGATTGTCTAAGCTTATAGAATTAGAAAAGGGTATAGCAACCGAAATATCACAAAGTTATATAGGCAAAACGGTAGAGGTTCTTGTGGAGGGTAAACATCCTAAAAAACAAGGTTATCTTATGGGTTCTTGCGATTTTGGTAAGACAATAAGCTTTAAAGGTGATGATAAATTGCTAGGAAGTTTTGCATATTGTTTAATAGAAAAAGCTAATCATACAACGCTTTTTGGGTCAATTACAAAAATAATACAATCGTCAGAAACCGAATATAATTTGCCAACAAACAAGATAAGGAGAAAATAATGAGTCAAAAAAAACTATCTCCAATGATGGAACGCTATATACAAACAAAAGAAGAATATCCAGATAGTATTCTATTTTATAGGCTTGGCGATTTTTACGAAATGTTTTTTGAGGATGCTATTATTGCATCAAGGATTTTGGAACTTCAGCTAACAGGTAAAGATTGCGGAATGGAAAAAAGAGCTCCAATGTGCGGAATACCTCATCATGCTGCAAAATCGTACATTTCTAAATTGGTAGAAAACGGATATAAAGTTGCAATATGCGAACAAATTGGTTCGACACCACCACCGGGTCAAAAGATAGTAGAAAGACAAGTTTTGCAAATAGTAACTCCCGGTACAGTTTTAGAAAGCGAGGCTCTAGATAAAACCACAAATAATTTTTTAATGTATATTCATGTAGAAGATAACAGTTTTGGTGTTTGTTATAGCGATATATCAACTGGTTTAATGGAAATGACAGAAGTTATATCTAATAAAAATTATATAAAACTTTTGGATGATATTTTAGTAAGAGTAAAACCTCGCGAAATTTTATGTAACGATAAAACTATCGAAATTTGCTCTAAACTTACTGCAGTAAGTAATAGCTATGTTCCAGCATTTGAAATATATAACGGTAAACATTCTTCGGTTTCTCAAGCAAAGGATTTTTTATGTGACCATTTTAAGGTACAGTCATTAAAAGTTTTTGATGCAGAAAATAAAAAATTAGGTATATTGGCAACAGCTAAATTATTGGACTATGTATTTGAAACGCAAAAAAGATCGATTTCTAATTTAAAAAGGATTGTAACAATAAAAGACGAAAATTATGTTCATTTAGACATATCTGCAAGACGTAATCTAGAATTAACCGAAAATATGTCGCTTCGTAAAAAATACGGCAGCTTGCTATGGCTACTAGACCAAACTAAAACAAGTATGGGTGCACGTAAAATGAGGTCTTTAATAGATAAGCCTTTAACTAGTGCAAAATTAATTAACGAAAGGTTAAATGCAGTAGAAGAGCTTAGGACAAACTATATCTTACGGGAAAGTCTACAAGAAGCTTTGCAAAATGTAGGAGATATAGAGCGAAGATGTAGTAAACTAAGTGCAAATACTATAATGCCAAGAGAATTATATAGTATGGCTTTATCTATAGAAAGGACTAATCAAGTTAAGATTTTAATTGAAAACTGCAAAAGTAAACTTTTAAAAGAACTATACGAGCAGATGATAGATTTATCAAAAGTGTCTAATTATATAAAATCTGCTATAGCTAGTGACTCTCCGCTTGTGCTAAAAGATGGTGGATATATTTTAGCTGGCTTTAATAATGAGCTAGATAATTTGCGTAATGCAAAGGAATATGGCAAAACTTGGCTTGCAGGGTTAGAGCAATCGGAAAAAGAAAAGACCGGCATTAAAACATTAAAAACGGGATATAACCGTATTTTTGGATATTTTATAGAAGTTACAAAAAGCAACCTTTCGCAAGTTCCCGATTATTATATTAGAAAGCAAACAACAACTACTGGCGAAAGATATATTA
The DNA here is from genome assembly GCA_947054085.1 of uncultured Clostridia bacterium. Lineage (GTDB taxonomy): Bacteria > Bacillota > Clostridia > Christensenellales > UBA1242 > RGIG4790. Next base: position 11,094 of record CAMRVD010000017.1, read on the forward strand.
TTCCAGAACTAAAAGAAATGGAATATAAAATATTAAATAGTACCGAAGAAGCTATAAAACTCGAAAATCAAATATATGGGCAAGTAAAATCTAATTTAATAGAATATATTTTACCAATGTTAAACACTTCGGAAGCAATTGCAATCTTAGATTGCTTAGTAAGTTTAGCTGTTGTTGCAAGCAAAAATAATTATACAAAACCAGTAATTAACAATAGTGTAAATGCTATAAAAATTGTTGGTGGCAGACATCCAGTAGTTGAATCTATGAATTCCTTTAACTTTGTTCCAAACGATTGCAATTTAGATGACGAAACAAAAACTATGCTAATTACTGGACCAAATATGGCAGGAAAAAGTACATATATGCGTCAGGTTGCAATTATAACGCTTATGGCACATATTGGTAGTTTTGTACCCGCAACAAGTGCAGAAATTAGTATAGTAGACCGAATTTTTACAAGGGTTGGAGCAACCGACGAATTAGCTTTTGGACAAAGCACCTTTATGGTAGAAATGAACGAAGTTGCAAATATATTATCAAATGCAACAAGCAAGAGCTTAATTATTTTAGACGAAGTGGGACGCGGTACAAGTACCTACGATGGTTTAAGTATTGCTTGGTCTATAATGGAATACATTAGTACTAATATACAAGCAAAAACTTTATTTTCTACTCATTACCACGAACTGACAACTTTAGAAGGTCAACTTGCAGGCGTAAAAAATTATAAAATTATGGTAAAAGAGTTTGATGGCGAAATAATTTTTATGCACAAAATAGGCAGGGGCAGTGCTAATCGTAGTTTTGGTATAGAAGTTGCTAAACTTGCAGGGCTTCCAGAAGAATTGCTAGTAAGAGCAAAACAAATCCTTTCGCATCAAGAAGAATCAGCTTGCAATACTTCCGTATCTACAGAAGGAGTGGTTACAACCAATTTAAAAGCAAATGAACAAGAAGTTTTAAATATTATAAAGGAATTGGATATAAACAATATTCCTCCTATGGTAGCATTTACAACTTTGGCAGATTTAATAGAAAAACTAAAAGGTTAGGGACAGTATATGGCAAAAATAAATTTATTAGATAGCTCCGTATATAATCTAATTGCAGCAGGCGAAGTAGTAGAGCGTCCTGCTAGTGTTGTAAAGGAGCTTGTTGAAAATAGCATTGATGCTGGAGCAAAAAATATAAAAGTAGAAATTTGGGATGGCGGAATTAAGCAAATTAAAGTTACTGATGACGGGTGCGGAATAGAAAAAGACTACTTAGTTAATGCTTTTTTGCCTCATGCGACTAGCAAGATAGAAACAGCATCCGACCTTGATAATATACTTTCTTTAGGGTTTAGAGGCGAAGCTCTAGCAAGTATTGCAGCGGTTTCTAATGTAACCTTAACTAGTAAAGTAAAGGATGACGAACTTGGTAACTGTATTTGTTTATCTGCGGGCAAAATTACAAGCCAAAATGCAACTGGTGCAACAGACGGAACTATTATTTGTGTACAAGATTTGTTTTTTAATGTACCAGTTAGAGCAAAATTTTTAAAAAAACCAAAAAGTGAAGAGCAAGAAATTACCAACATTATGGAAAGATTTATTCTTGCTAATCCAAATCTTAATTTTATATATATAGCTGATGGTAAACAAGTACTTTCTAGTCTTGGATCTACACTTAAAGATGCAATGTATGCAGTGTATGGCAAATCTGTATTAACAGAAACATTATACATTAGCCTAGATAAGGAGGATATAAAGTTATCGGGCTACATAGGCAGACCTAGTTATTCTAAACCAAATCGTACTTACCAAACTATAGTAATTAATGGAAGATATATTGTAAATAATACTATAGTTACTGCTGTAACAAACGCTTATGGCGAAATGTTGATGAAGCGTAAATACCCATTTTTTGTTATCAATTTAACAATAGATCCAAAAAGCGTAGATGTTAATGTTCATCCAAATAAATTAGATGTTCGTTTTGAAAATAATGGTAGAATATTTAGCATAGTATACGAAGCTGTTAGCAGAGCACTTAGCGAAATGGATTACGTTTTAGAAGTTGACACTTCTACTGGTGAAGTAAAAAAATTAGATTCCGCCAATATGATTACAACAACTACACATCAACTTAATAATTCAAATGTAAACAGCAATTATATTAGTAATAACAAGTTATCTAGTGTTAGCGTTACAAAATCTGCAAATATAGATAAAGCAGGTGTAAACCTAAATCCATTTGCAAATGTAGAAAATACCGATGATAAAAATAAAGACAAAATTGCTCAACAGATAATAACGTCCTCTATAAAAATGGCTAGTTCCGAAAGTAAAGCAGCAGATAATTTTGGTCTTGGAAGTAAACTACTCGAAAAATTGGCAAGCACTAATTCTAAGCAACAAAGTATAGATACATCAGAATATAATAGTTTAGCGGTAAAAATTGTTGGTAAACTTTTTAATACATATGTGCTTGTAGAGTATGGTTCAAACATGTATATGATAGATCAGCATGCCGCACACGAACGCATATTATACGAACAATTTAAAAAGCAAGTAGACTCCAGTAAGATTATTGTTCAGCCATTAATGTTTCCGTATGTTTTAACAGTTAATTCTGCCGAGTACAACATGATAGAATCTTCACTTACAGAAATGCGATCGCTAGGGTTCGATATCGACGAGTTTGGCGATAATACTTTTAAAGTTTCTGCAGTGCCGCTAATGCTTATAGGATTAAATTTTGACGAATTTTTTGCAAACTTTTTGACGGACAGTAAATCTAGTATAATATCTAAACAATCAGAATTAATAAAAGAAAAGCTTATGCAGCATTCGTGTAAAAGTGCAGTAAAAGGTGGAAACGACCTTACTAAAAATGAAATAGAAAATTTATTTAAAAATATGAATGACGAAAAAATACCACTATTCTGTCCGCATGGTAGACCAATTGCGGTAAGGGTTACAAAAGCAGAAATAGAAAAATGGTTTAAACGTATTGTATAAAAAATTGATATTTTGTAGCTATATGTATATTAAAATTGCGTATTTTTAAAATAAATATGTAAAAATTCTTTAAAATATCTTTAAAATTCGCAATTTTACTAGTTAATTATAAAAAAAGCGTAGTTGAACTACGTTTTTTTTAAATAGACTAAAATTTCATAGGAGTATTTGTTATTGCACAAATTGTATTAATATACTTTAAACCACTAATATTTGGTTTATTTTTTATGCGGTAAACTTTATTATCTTTTGTCCAAAGTTGCATACCATTACTGCCTTCTATGCCGTAACCAATAATTTGGTTAAGTGGTATTTCTATTAGATCTTTGCCACGCGACTTTGGAAGTAGACAAAGTTTATCATTAAATAATTTTAAATCGTATTTACCAAGTTTGTCGTTTTTATATTTAGTGTGTTTAACTTTAACTGTAAAATTTTTCTCATCAAATAATGGAGTATCTTTGTATTTAGAATAATCTAAATTTTTTAGTTGCTCCTTTTGCCAAGCATCCCATTCGTCAAGTCTATTAAAAGGAGTGCCTATAATATATCCCCGATTGTCAAATTCGCCAATCAGGTCGCAATTATGACATTTTACATGATTATATTCGCCATATATGCTAGCTAAATTTTTGCAAGTAGGGCACATGTATAGCAAGCTTTCTATATGTTTAGCTAGGTCTTTGCAAACAAAATCAGCTTGTTTTTTTCTTTGTACATCGTACGCATTAACGTTAAGTTCACTTGTTATAACAGAATATAAATCTTCGTTAGAAATACTGTCTAATTCCTCTGGTTTAATTATACGCTTAACCTTTCCTTCGGTATAGCCTTTTCGTTTTAATTTTGTCCACCTAGGGGTTGTAAAATATCCGCCTTCTATAGTAAACAAAACAACTGGAATATTTAATTTCTTTAATAGTTTAGTTATGCTTGGCTTTATAGTGCTCATCCCACCAGAAAAACTTTTGTTACCTTCGGGAAATAATCCTAACGCTCCACCATTTTTGCAAACCCGCATCATATTTTTTACAGTTGCAGCGTCTAGTGTAGATTTAGTTATGGGAATAGGTGATACAAGATGCTTTATTACTTTTCCAACAACAGGTATGCTAGATACATGGTCACTCATAACAAAATGAATAGGCTCTTTAAAAGTGCTAGCAATTAGTAGAGCATCATAATCTGTAGTGTGATTACACAGAACTATAAAAGGGGCTTTTATGGTGCATTTTTTTGCTTTATAGTTAAATTTATGCGTAATAGGGAATTTAGCAAAAAATCTTGCCGTTTTGTACCAAAAATTAGTTCGCCAGTATTTATTTTTCATGTAATCTCCATTAATTTAATATTTAATTATTTTTACGCTAATTATTTATTAATAAACAAGATAAAAACTATTAATGCGTGTTTTAAGTTTATATTATAATTATTTTATATATTAATACTTTCTAATTAATCCAACAACTATTCCTAAAATATAAACTTCGTCAACAATAATAGGGCTCATTGTGTCGTTTTCTGGTTGTAACCTAAAGTGACTATCTTCTTTAAAAAATCTTTTAACAGTTGCACTATCATCTAAAAGTGCAACTGCAATTTGACCATTTTCGGCAGTGTTTTGTTTTTTTACAATTAATTTATCACCATTATTTATACCTATTTTTATCATGCTGTCGCCCTTAACGTTTAAAATGAATAATTCTTGACTAGAAGTATCAAATAGGTTAGAAGGAAGTTCTATATAGTCCTCGATATTTTCGGTAGCAAGGATTGGCTGACCAGCGGCAACTCTTCCAACCACAGGAATGCCACTATTATAATTTTCGTTTACAAGTTCTATAGCTCGGTTTTTGCCTTTTGCACGTCTAATTATGCCTTGCTCCTCACACTTTTGAAGATAATAGAATATAGTAGAAGTACTCGCAAAATTCATTTTTGCACACATTTCCCTTACCGATGGTGTATAACCGTTTTGTTTGGTAAAATCATATATAAATTTTACTAGTTCTTGCTGTTTGTTTTCAAAATTTTTACTCATAAAATTAACTTCCTTTTAATAGTATATGTATAGTTTACCATAAATCCAATAAAAAAATCAAACATTTGTTTTAATAATTTATTTTTAATTTATAAGATATAAGGAAGGTAGTATGAATAATATTTTAATTAGTGGAAAAGTTGTAACCTCACCTAAACAAATTTGTAAATACAATATTTGTCAAAATCAATTTTTTAATCTGCTTACAAATTGCGGTGTTGTATGCGTGGGTATACATAATAATTTGGCTAGAAGTATAAATTTAAACGATACTATATTTGTTAGTGGTACATTAAATAAATTTATCAATAATGATGTTTCGGTAGACAGTAAATATAATGTTAGTAGTTTTGTATATATAGATGCTTATTCTATTACTCCTTTTACAAAACCTATAAACAAATTAAAAATAGAGGGCGAAATAATTAAACAAACTTATATAAGCGGAGCATTTAGCTTTTTGCAATTAAAAGTTAATGCTGATAATATTTTTGTTATACCTTGCCAAATAGACAATACAAATAGTTATAAACAAAATGTAATAGTAGAGGGCAGACTATCTCCTTGTATGCTTGACAATAATAAAAATATAGAATATATTATTTTAGCAAATAAAATTACTAAAAACAAAGAAATAACAAAGGGCAGCGAGGTTAGTTATGAATAATAAGCAAATGCCAAGTAAAGAAATATTAGAGCAGTTTGGCTACAGCGAAGAAGAGTTACACGAATATTTAGATATGTTGGAAAATCAGGATGTTAAGCATAGCTACAAAGGTATCAAATGTACTTGCAACCATAAAGAACATAATCCAAAGCATAATCATGTCAACAGCACAAAAGATTGTAATTGCCAAAATGATAGTATAGATTGCAACTGTGGTGCAAAGCACAATAGCGGCGACCATTGTAACTGCACTGAGGAATGCGATTGCGACGATGGCTGTAATTGTCAAAAAGATAGTTACGAGGATTACAATGGCGAAGATTGTAACTGCGATGGTAATTGCTGCCATGGTAAACATACCGACGAAATTGATAGAAAAGATAATGCCGAGTGCAGTTGCGACCATACTGATGCTCAGAAACCAAAACTAGTTAAGATGTGCGTTTTAGAAGATGGCGTAAGGTGTAATAATTGTGGTGCATGCAATATGTGTGATTTAGATCCAAACAAAGTCTGCGACAATTGCGGCAAATGCTTAGACGAGCTTACAACCGACGAAAAGGGCTATGTTCATGTTCCTATAGACAAAATAATATTAAATAACGACGACGCAGAACTAGATGCCTTGCTCGCCGCTTACGGTCTTTCGGATGACGAGGAAGATGAATAATGTTTAAAATTAAACCTTAATGGTTTGATTTTTTTGTTTTAAGCTATAATTAAAATTGACATAGATAAATTAGTATGTTATACTAATATGAGTTTAGGGGTGTAGTTCATCGGTAGAATGAGAGTCTCCAAAACTCCAGAGGAGGGTTCGATTCCTTCCACCCCTGCCAAAAAAAATACCATGCTTTCATGGTATTTTTTTATTGCTTAGGATGAGTAAAAGAGAACCTCCAATAAGGCAGTTCGTTTAGCCGAGCAGACGCCGGTTTGCGAACGCCACGATCAAAACATAATAATTAAAATTACAATATTTATAATTAAAAAATTATTATTTGTTTACATACTATTGTATGGGTATTCTTTCTGCTTCTGTCAACCACTCCTGCCAAAAATTGATGCTAAAAATGTGGCAAGATAATTGACATATTTTTTTTATTTTGCTAAATTATCTGTATGAAACCACAACTAACAATATACACAGACGGAGCATGCTCGGGCAACCCCGGCAATGGAGGTTGGGGAGCAGTGCTGCTTTATGGCGATGCCGAAAAACAACTAAGTGGAGCGGTGCAAAATACCACCAATAACCAGATGGAGCTACTAGCATGCATAAAAGCGTTAGAGGCATTAAAACAGCCTTGCAAGGTAGATCTTTTTAGCGATTCTGCTTATGTTGTTAATAGTTTTTTGCAAAGCTGGATAATAAATTGGAAACTTAACTCTTGGAAAACCGCCGATAAAAAGCCAGTCAAAAACTTAGAACTTTGGCAAAGACTAGATAAACTTTGTAATATTCACGATGTTACATGGCACAAAGTTAAAGGGCATGCCGATAACAAGTACAACAATCTGTGTGACAAACTTGCAACCACTGCAATAAAATCTCTACAATAGCATGTAAAATAAAAATATAAAATAACTATTAAAAATAGATACAAAATAACCCGCCGCCTATATTGGCAGCGGGTTTTGCTTTGTTTTAATTTTACTTGTTAAAATTTTATTATGCCTAAATATGAAATCTTTTACTATTGTACAGTGGCATATAAATAAGCGATTGAATTATTGGAGTAAATGATAAAATCAATGGTAGTATCCATAATAGATGACAATAGTTTTCTTGGCTAAAGCTATAAAATCCTAATTGTAAGTTTACACAATATATAACTAAAATTAGCTGAATTGTAATTAAAGCACTAAGTAACATACTCAGCCGTGGAGCATACTTTGCGACCACTTTTTTGTACGGATTAATTAAATATTTAATTGTAGAGTATATAGGTATTAATAGTCCAACTGCAATTGCTACTATAAATTGCCAAAATGCAAAGTTATAGGTGTATCCGCTTTTAAACGCACTCATAATACCAAATGTTATAAGAAGTACAAGGGCAGTAATACCAAAGGTAATCCAGTTTTTAACAAAATGTATTTGATTGGTTTTTACATACATTTTGCTATCGTCTGATTCTTTAACTTGTTTTGTATGTTTGCGTACAACTATGCCTTCGGTTTCAAACTGTTCAGTTAGTTCTGCTAGAGAAAGTATAGTGCTGGTTTTAGTTGGTGTGTCTTCGGCAGGGTTGTTACTATAATATTCTAATTCGCTAAGCATTTGCTTATAAGTTTCGTCAGTATAACCAGCCTGTAAATTTTCGTAATTTTCGGTAGTTTTATACAGATTATTGATTTCTTCTTCACTTGCATGCGGTATTGTATTATAATACTTTTCGTTAATTTTAGTTGCAGTATCTTCTATGGAACTGTCGTTGTTTAAAGCAGAACTTTGATTATTAATAGAATATTGATTATCTTTACTATCTTTTACAAAATAGTCGTTATATAATCCCTCATTATTTTTACAATCGGTTGATTCTAAATTGTCCTCTTGATCGGTAGATAAACTGGTTAAATCCGCTTCGGGTTTACTAGAGTCTTCAAATTTAACATAAGTAGGGGAGTAATATTTAGGCTGGTCGTTGTTGTCTGGATTATCAAAATTATAAATTTGCTCGTTATTTTCGGTATCTTCAGTTTTATTTATGTTATATAATTCGTCATCATCGTTGGTATTTACTTCAGATTTATCTTCTAATGTGTAAATGTCGTTGTCAGAATTATTATTTTCGCTTGATTGCATGGTGTCTTCTAGTGAATAAATTTCGTCACTAAAATTGTTATCTAAATCGCCAACATTATTATTTTCTGCTGCATCTGTTTCAGTATAAATATTGGGGTCACTAGTGGTAGTGCTATTGAGCATCTTTGTACTATTTTGGTCTTCACTTGCCGATATTTCATCTAAATTTAAACTAACTAAATCTTCAGATTTAGTAACATTATAACTATTTTCGTTTGTGTTTAAAAACGCAGTGCTTTCTTTTTGCTTAAATTCGTCAGGACTAGAAGTTTCGCTGTTGCTTGCAAAAAAACTTTCATTTGTTTTACTAAAATCATTATCATCAAACGAGGCAAATTCGTCGTTGCCATCTTCAGCCATGTAATCACTTGCAAGTAGCTCGTCAGTATTATTGGTTTCTAAAATTGCATTATCTTGTGTTGTTTTGTCGTTGATAATAAAAACACCTTCTTCTAGTGGAGCAGAATCAACATGTGATTTTTCGTTATCGTTAATGATTGCATCATCAGCATTTTCGGTTAAATTTTCTGCTGCAGTATCTGCGTTTTCAGAATCGTCCTCGATTAAAGAATTTACATTGCTAGGTTTTTTAACTTGAACTTGATCGTCGCTATATATAGGTGCATAGTCTATAGAAGTGTTATAGATAAGGTTATCTATAATCTCTCTAGATCTAAGCCATTCCTCTTGATTGGCTTTATAAGTATTTAATCCTTCATCTGTAAGCTTATAGTAGTGACGTTTTCCGCCAATTTCGCTATCTTTCCAATACGAAGAAATTAACCCTTGTGTTTCCAAGCGTTTTAAGCAGCTGTAAAGGGTAGGTTGTTTTAGTTCATACGTACCGTTACTTTTTTCTTCTATTTCCTGGATTATTTCCAGACCATACTTGTCGCCATGATATAGGGCTTTTAAGATAATGGTGTCTATATGACCACGAATAAGGTCGCTATCGATTCCTGCCATAAATCCCCCTAAAAAGTTATTAAAATTACAACTAGTAATTATATATTAAATTAATTTATA